>JBILBX010000054.1:0-5669 GCA_044353495.1 Candidatus Limnocylindrus sp.
CTGCACTCACCCCAAAGGTGCGCGAAGAGTTCTTGACGCGCGTCGCCAAGGCGGTCGGTGCCGCCGGCTATCGCAACCTCGGCACCCTGGAGTTCTTGGTCGGCGCCGATGGGAAGCCGTACTTCATCGAAATCAATTGCCGCATTCAGGTCGAGCATCCGGTTACCGAGATGGTCACCGGTGTCGATCTTGTTGCGTTGCAGATTCGCTTGGCGGCGGGCGAGCTGATGCCAATGACCCAGGCCGAGGTGGAGCGCCGCGGACACGCGATTGAGTTCCGCCTCACCGCCGAAGATCCAGCGCAGGAGTTCCGTCCGCAGGCGGGTGAGATCACGGCATTCCGTTCACCGAGCGGCCCATGGGTGCGCTTTGACTCACATCTCTACGCCGGCTACGAGGTGCCGCCGTATTACGACAGCCTGCTCGCCAAGTTGATTGTGTGGGGGAACACGCGCGAAGAGGCAATCGCGCGTTCGCGCGCTGCGCTGCTTGAGGTAGAGATTGGCGGCGTGGCCACCACGCGCGACTTCTTCCTTGGCCTTCTTGAGACACCATCATTCCTCAAGGGCACCGCCACCACCAGCATGCTCGACACCATCGGCACCGCCGACATTCTGGCCGCCGCGCCGAAGGCCCGCGCATGAGCGCCCCGTTGCTCGACCAGGCCGGCATTGAGGCGCTGATCCCGCATCGTGCGCCGTTCTTGCTGCTCGATCGAATCGTCTCTGAGGATCGCGCCACGCAGACCCTGATTGCAGAGCTCGACGTACGCCCCGACGCCTTCTGGACTCCAGGGCACTTCCCTGGCATGCCGATCATGCCCGGCGTGCTGCAGGTCGAGGCGCTCGCCCAGGCGATGGGCGTCTACGTTGCGCGCACTGAAGGGTTCGGCAACCGCCTCGGCGTCTTCGCCAAGATCGAAGAGTGCCGCTTCACGCGCATGGTTGTGCCAGGTGAAACGCTGCGCCTTGAGATTCAGATGCAGAAGCTTGGCTCACGCATGGGCACCGCCAAGGGGACGGCGAGCGTTGATGGCGCCGTCGCCTGTACCGTCACGATTACGTTTGTGATTCCACCCGAGTCGGCGCTTCCGCGTCCGGCCGGTTCAGCCGAATAGCGAAGGGACAGATATGAAGCGCGTCGTCGTTCTCTCAGACATCCACGGCAACCTCGCCGCACTCGAGGCGGTCGTCGCGCGACTCCCGGCCCTCAAGCCTGATCAGGTGGCGATCCTTGGCGATCACGCCCTCTTTGGGCCACAGCCGTCTGAAACGATTGACCTGATTCAGCAGCTGCAGAAGAAGGGTGCGCTTGTGACTGCGGGCACTGGCGACATCGCCGTTGCCGACCTCGACTACGCCGCCTCGTTCCCAAGCCTTGCGGGTGGTCTGCCACCAGGACTGAAGGCCGCCGTGGAGTGGGCATCGGATGCGCTCGATGACGATCGCATCGAATGGCTGCGCTCCCTTCCAAGTGAGCGACGCATTCGCTACGGCGAAATTGCCGTCACCTTCTGTCACGCCTCGCCTGGCTCGCGCACGATTCCGCTCAGCGCCGACCTTGATCCATCGACCACGTTGGAGCTGCTCGGCCAGACCGACTCGCGCGTTGTTTGCGTGGGCTTCACCCACACGGCGCGCGTGAAGGATTACGGCTGGAAGGTACTCGTTGATGCAGGTTCTGTTGGCATGCCGTACGACGGTGATGCCACCGCCGCCTTCACCGTGATCGACATTGACCCCGAGGAGAAGACGATCAACGCCGAGGTCTATCGCGCCAGCTACGACACCGAGAAGGTGGCCGACGCGGTGAACGCGCGCGGCCTCACTGGCGATACGTATCGCGCCGCCACGCTGCGCACCGGAAAGCTGGTTCGATGAGCAACGAGCAGCGCGTCGTCGTTACCGGCATGGGGGCGGTCTCGCCCCTCGGCCGTGGCGTCACCGCACTCTGGGACGGGCTTCTCGCTGGGCGCTCTGGCGTTCGCCCGTTGCAGGGCCTCGACCTCACCGGCCAAGAGGTCGACTTCGGCGGACAGGCGGTCGACTTCGATCCGTCGGATGTACTTGAGCCGAAGCAGATCAAGCGTCTCGATCGCTTCACCCACTTCGCCATCGCCGCCGCCGCTGAGGCGCTGGCCTCGGCTGGGCTGCCACCACGCTTTGAAGCGGGCGAATCGTCTGAAGGGGTCGCCACGATCATCGGCTCGGGGCTTGGTGGTGCCACCACCCTCTTCGAACAGGCCGCCGTCTTCGCCGAGCGCGGCGCCAGTCGCATTTCGCCCTTCTTGGTTCCCGCCGCCATTGGCAACATGGCCTCGGGCGAAGTCGCCATTCACGTTGGTGCACAGGGGCCATCGTTCGGCGCGGTGAGCGCCTGCGCCACCGCCGGCCACGCGATTGGTGAGGCCTACGAAATGATTCGCCGCGGCGACGCGACCGTCGCACTCGCCGGCGGCACCGAGGCGGCGCTCCACCCAGTCGTGATTGCCGGCTTCAACAACATGCGCGCCCTCTCGCGCAGCGGCGCTTCGTCAACGGGTGGCAACCCTGCCGCCGCCTCACGACCGTTCGATAGTGGTCGCGACGGCTTCGTGATGGCCGAAGGGGCGGGCATCCTGTTGCTGGAGCGACTCGATGTGGCACTCGCCCGCGGCGCAACGCCGCTCGCTGAGCTGGTGGGCTACGGCGCCACCGCCGACGCGCTGCACATCACCCTGCCAGCACCTGGCGGCTCTGGTGCCGTTCGTGCCGCACGTCGAGCACTCGCCAAGGCGGGTCGCACCGGTGCGGAGATCGATCACGTCAACGCGCATGCGACCTCAACGCCAGAGGGTGACAAGGCCGAGCTCGAGGCGATCCGCACGATCCTCGGCGAGGGATCACGCGCCAGTGTCACCGCGACCAAGGGTGCGATTGGCCATACACTCGGAGCCGCTGGCGCACTCGGCTCCATTGCCACGATCAGCGCGATGCGCGATAGCCGCGTGCATCCAACGTTAAACCTCACCGCACCAGATCCAGCCTCCGCTGGTCTGAACATCGTCACCGGCGCGCCTGCTGCACAGCAGGTCAACCTGGCGCTCGTGAATGCCTTCGGCTTCGGTGGGCAGAACTCCGCACTCCTCTTTGCAAAGTGGGAGGGGAAGTAATGCCAGAGAAGCGTCGCGTTCGACTACAGAAGAGCGCTCGCCGCGCACTCGAGGCGGCACGCGATGCGGCGCGACGCGCGCGCGGTGAGGCCCCCGAGGCTGCGCCGTCGGGCGATGTGACACCACCGTCGACACCTGCCATTGAGCGACTCGCACCGCGAAATCCATCGCGCCTCACTGAGAGCGCACTGCCAGCGGCGGCCTCTGCAGCGCAGAGCACCCCACCACGACCGCGGAAGGGGGAGAGCCGCAGCGGCGCGCGACTCCCAGCAAACCTGCCACTCACGACCGACGACGCCGCCCTGATTGAGATCATTGACCGCCTCGCCGTTGTTGCCGACGGGAGCGGCCTCGCCGAGGTTGAACTCTCGTCTGGTGGTACGCGCGTGGTGGTGCGCAGCCGCAGCGCTGTGCAGGGGAGCCACGTTGTAGTTGCTGGTGCTGCCGTACCGCCAACCACTGCAAGCGCCGCGCCGGTGCCCCTCCCAACAGGGGCAAAGCCAGTGCCGGCCAGCGCAACCGCACCAGCTGGACCCGTGGTGAACGCGCCGCTTACTGGCATCTTCTACGCCGCCCCATCACCAGGTGCACCCGCATTCATCTCGGTCGGATCCATCGTGGCGGTTGGGCAGCCGATCGGTCTCATTGAGGCGATGAAGCTCTTCAACGAGATCAAGAGTGATAAGGCGGGTCGCGTGGTGCGGATCATTGCGCAGGACGGCCTCTTGGTGAAGGCGAAGTCGCCGATCATTGAGGTGGAGCCAGCATGAGTGGCCCGCTCACTAACGGTGACGCAACGCGCATTGGTGGCGAAACAGGACTAGCGGCGCTCCCGAATCGCACGACCCACATCGTCGGCTGGGGGCACGAGGTGCCGAAGGCTCTCCTCACCAATGCCGATCTTGAGAAGATCGTTGAGACGAGTGATGAGTGGATCAGTACGCGCACCGGCATTCGCGAGCGACACATTGCAGGGGCTGGTGAGACCACCGCATCGATGGGGGCGATTGCCGCCGCTCGCGCACTGGCCGTTGCCGGTGTCTCTGCTGACTCGGTTGACCTGATCGTTGTCGCAACCCTCACACCAGATCACCCGATGCCGAGCACCGCGGTGTTAGTGAAGGAGGCGATCGGTAGCCATCGCGCCGCCGCCTTCGATCTGTCGGCCGCCTGCTCCGGGTTTGCCTACGCATACGCTGTTGCACACGGCTTCCTCACCGCTGGCCTTGGTCAGCGCGCACTCGTGATTGGCGCCGAGTCACTTTCGCGCGTGGTCGACTGGAGCGACCGTTCCACCTGTGTGCTCTTTGGCGATGGCGCTGGTGCGATCGTGCTCGATGCACTCGATCTGCACGACGACCAGAACATTGCGACACGACCAGGCACCCTGAGCTTCGAGCTCTCCGCCGATCCGTCGGGCGCGTTTGCCCTCTGGATTCCTGGCGGCTCAGGAGACGACGCTGATCCGTTGATCAAGATGGATGGGGCGAAGACGTACGTGTACGCAACGCGCACCATGGCTGCGGTCGCAACGGCGGCGATCGAACGCGCCGGCCTCACCATTCCCGAGGTGGATCTGGTGATCCCACATCAGGCGAACCTGCGCATTATCGAACACGTCTCCAAGGCGATCGGCTACCCAATGGAGAAGATCTTCGTGAATCTCGACCGCTACGGAAACACCTCGGCGGCGAGCATCCCGATCGCCCTCTCCGAGGCGGTGGCCGCCGGCCGACTGAAGCCGGGCGATGTCTTCTGCACGGTGGCCTTCGGTGGCGGCTACACCTCAGGCGCATTCGTCACCCGCTGGGACGCCGACCCTGCCAACGGCGCACGCGCCGCGTCGGTCGATCCAAGCACGATTACGATTCGACGCCCCGAGGGGGGAGCGAAGGCGGCCGAGGTACCAGCGGCGCTCAAGGCGCTGCTAGACGTAAAGGGCCGCTAGGCGCGACACTAGCCACCACGGTCCCAGCAGAGGAGGTTTCATGTTTGAACTCAATGGATACGCCGCCATCGTCACCGGAGGTGCACGCGGCATTGGCCGCGCCATCGCCGTTGCCCTCGCCGATGCAGGCGCCGACGTGCTGATCACCTATAAGGGGAACACCGCCGCCGCCGATGCCGTGGTCGCCGAGATCACCGCCAAGGGTCGCAAGGCGATTGCCATGCAGGCCGATGCCGCCGATCCTGACGCCGCCGTTGCCGTGGTAGCGAAGGCGATCGAGGCGTTCGACAAGGTTGACCTGCTCGTGAACAACGCGGGCATCACCCGCGACACGCTCATCTTGCGCATGACCCCAGAGCAGTGGCGCGAGGTCATCGACACGAATCTTTCGGGCGCCTTCTACATGACGAAGGCCGCAGTGAAGGAGATGCTGCGCGCCAAGAGTGGTCGCATCGTCAACATCACCAGCGTTTCAGGCCAGGCGGGGAACGCCGGCCAGGCGAACTACAGCTCGGCGAAGGCCGGCATGATCGGCCTCACCAAGGCGACCGCCCGCGAAGTCGCCAGCCG
>JBILBX010000055.1:0-5621 GCA_044353495.1 Candidatus Limnocylindrus sp.
AAGGAGCCACGACTCTCAGACCTGCGCGAGTCGGGAGCGATTGAGCAAGACGCCGACGTCGTGATCTTCTTGTGGCGCAAGGCGGATCGCATTGAGGAGACGGATGCGGTTGGTGAGGCGATCGACTTCAGCATCGCCAAGCATCGCAACGGCCCAACGGGCGCCGGCCAGCTCTACTTCGTGAAAGACCAGACGCGCTTCGTTAACTTGGTTCGTGAGCGCAACGATGGCGCACAAGGCGGAGGCGACAACGAGCCAGTAATGTAGCGACATGAACCTCATGTTGCTCCAACCTGGAATGCGCCGCGCCTCGTACCTGTACCTCATGGTCGGCATCATGCAGGCCTTCTATCTCCCATTCAGTTCAATCGTCTTCCGCGATCGCGGCGTCTCGTTCGAGGCGATCGGGCTCGTGGGCGCGATTAACTCGATCCTTGCGCTTGCTGCGGCGCCCATCTGGGGACACCTTGGCGACGCGACCCTCGGCCGCGTCGCAGCATTCCGCATCGCGATCTTCGCCACCGCCATCGGGGTGTTTGCATTTGCGGCAGGCCCAGTTGCGGGCATTCCTGGTTCAATGCTCGCCGCCTTCGCGGGCGCGGGGATAGTGCCGCTCCTCGACGCCATCGGTATGGAGCGACTCGCTGAGGTGAAGGGGAACTGGGGAACGTTGCGCGCTGTCACGAGCGCCAGCTACGCCGCAACCGGCTTAGTTAGCGGCGTTCTCGTGGTTGCTGGCGGCGCATTTCTTGTTGGGCCGCTCTATGGGGTCGGAGCGCTGATCGTCCTTATGGGGACCCTTGGTCTGCGCGTTACACACCGACGCCATCGCGTTGTGAGCGAAGACGAACTTGAAGCAGAGCGCAGTGAGCTTGCGGGCGGTAACGCAGAGATTGCAGTTGCTGGTGATTGGCGAGACCGATTCGGTACGGTGAGTTTAGCGTTCGCACAGTCACCAAAACTTCTCTCGTTTCTCCTCTTGAGTCTCTTGGTCAACCTTGGTGCTGGAATCTTCTACTCCTACGGTGCGCTGCGCATTCAAGAGGTTGGGGGGAACGCTGCGATGGTGACACTCAGCGCAGCGATCTCTGCAGCCGTCGAAATCCCATTCTTTCTGATTGGCGGCGCCGTTGCACTTCGCTTCGGCATGCGCGCCGTCTATTCCATCGGTCTGGTTGCCCTTGGGCTCTGCTGTTTCGTCTACGCCTTCGATTTTTCACCGTTCGCGCTTAGCGCTATGCGCGGCCTCGTTGGTGTTGGATATGCCTGCACGCTCCTCGGGAGCGTGTTGACGGTACGTGCGATTGTCCCACTGCAGCTGCAGGCAACTGGGCAGGCGCTCTTCCAGGCGGTGTCGTTCGGCCTTGCCATCTCTGTCTCTTCAATTGTTGGCGGAGTGATCTATGGCGAGATCGGCGCGTTCCCCGTCTTCGTACTTGGTGGAGCTATTCTTATTGGTTCGGTTCCGTTCGCCTGGCGAATCTTGCGCGTCGACGCAGTGGCTGCTACTTCGTAGCACTCTCTCCCGCGCGAGCGCGCGCCGCAATTTTTCCAAGATGACGACGAAACTCAATAGATGCTTGATCTGGCCCTGCGATATGCAGCTCCGCTGAGAGGTCAACGGGTAGCGCTTCAGGTCGCTGTGATTCCGTGATCGGCTGATCCTGATCAAGAATGAGCCGCTGGAAGTCGGCGAGCTCGGTGTCGTTTGATGGATCCAGTCGATAGCTGCGTGCGTTCCAGGTGAATGTGCGCGTCTCTTTTGCAGAGAGTGGCGATGCGGCGATAAAGAGCACGAAACGATTCCCTTCGGGAAGTTGCTGATCGAGCGTCACCGAGTACGGCAGGTGGACCGTGTACGTCGTTGGGTCGCGCTGCACTTTGGTGCCCGGGGTGCTGTCGCCCTTCACGCTCGTCTGCGGCTCTTCAAGTGCGATCTGAAAACTGATCGTTGTTTCGCTGCTCTCCACCACATGGTCGGGGCTGAGCGGCTTCGCGCGATCGCCCAGGATCCCTTCGTGTACCCAGGGGAAGTGACTGAAGTCGATGAAGTTCTCAATGCGTCGCGCGGGTGAACACTGCCAGTCGTAGGTGGTGATTGGAATGGTGCGCAGCGAAGGGTCGCCCCACCACGGTGCCTCGGGGAGCGGGTAGAGCGGGGCCGGGTTATCCCAGCCGCCAGGACCTGGCTCGAGCAGCACCCAGATGAGACCGATGTGTTCCACGGCGGCGTAGCGCTCAATGCGGGCGCGACGCGGGATCGCGCGGCCGTGAACGGCGGGGATGCGCTTCACCTCACCGCTCTGTCCGTAGCTCCAGCCGTGATACGGGCAGACGAGGCAGGCCTCGCCGGTAGCAGGGCTCCCATCGGGGGCGGGGCTCGTGCCCGGGTCGACCCAGCCGAGCGAGAGTGCGGTGCCACGGTGCACGCAGAGGTCGGGGAAGGCGGCGACGGCCTCGCCGAGGCGGGCGAGGACGAGGGTTTCGCCTGCGAGGCGAACGGGGAGTGGCTGGTCGGTCAGTTCACCGCTCTGGCAGACGGGCATCCAAGCCGAGCGGAGGGCCTGGTCGAGGGCCGCCTCGCCAGCGGCATCAAGGTCGTTGGGGCCCGCCTCGCCCGAGAGTGCCGCCTCGCCGAGGCCGCTCATCGCTGTCCGAAGATCTCCATCATCAGCGCAATGAATCGCGGGGCGTTGGCGTCAAAGGCAACGTCGGCGTTCGGCTCCTTGCCGCCACGGTGATGCGTATCAACAACGGTGCGCCCGAGGGTCAACGTGCCGGTGGTCTCCACTGCAACGTGGCAGCGCTTCGTGGTGATGATGTCGGGCTCCACCAGCGCCGCTACGCAGAGCGCGTCGTGCACTGGTGCCGACTCTGGAACATCCATCTTCTGGCTGCTCTCGTAACTGCCAATGCGTCGCTTGATCACCGTCTCGGTTGCCATCCCGGCAGGAGTACCGAGCGCGCCAAATGCCGCGCACTCCTTGGCCGTAACGAGCGCCTTATGCGTGGCGTCGAGCGGCACCATCAACACATCCTTGAAGCCCGCCTCAAAGACGCTCGCAGCGGCTTCGGGGTCGGCCCAGATGTTGAACTCCGCTGACGCCGAAATGTTCGGCACCTCATGGCCGCCGCCCATGATGATCAGTTTCGGCACCCACTCGGCGAAGCGCGGTTCTAGCGCAACGGCGGCGGCGATGTTCGTCAGCGGTCCAATCGGCATCAGCGTGATCGGCTGCGTGGCGTTGCGGTACGTCTCAATGAGGTACTCCACCGCTCGCTCAGAGGCTGGCTTGCTCGCGCTACGTGGAATGTCGAGATAGGTGCCGTGCGGGTCCTGCACACTATCGGTCTTAAAGAAGCGCTCAGACGGCATCGTCTTGCGCACTAGGGGTCGCGGGAAGCCGGCGTGCACGGGGATGTGCCCCTTGCCGATCAGCTCAAGCACCGAGAGTGAGTTCGTCGTGGTCGCATAGAGCGGCGCATTGCCGAACACGGTCGTTACGCCGATCAGGTTGATCTCGGGGTGCAGCGCGGCGAGCATTAGCGCAACGGCGTCATCGGTCCCCGTGTCGCAGTCAATGATCAGGCGGTGCTTCTCGGTCATGGGGGGATTGTAGGGGCGAGAGCCTCTCGCTGCGGTCGATGATGCGCGACTGATACGTCAGCGGTACGCGATTCTGGCTCAGTATCCGCCCAGCCGACCCGCGGGCACTGCCCACGGCGGCCACAAGGGGAGGTCTACGCGATCATGAGCAGCCCTCGTGTTCACTCAGCTCGACCACGCATTGATGCTGCACTGGATGCGCTCACCGACGGAGGGCTTGCACTCATCTGCGGTAGTGCCGGCTACGGCAAGAGCAGCGCCGTCGCTGCGTGGGGCATTCGCACTGATCGACCGATGCGGTGGTTGCGCGCCAGTCGCGACCTGAGTGACGCGCTACAGCTTGCCGCTGATGAGGATGATGGCGTGCGCTTACCTCGCCTCGCCCGAGCGGTTCGCCAGCAGCAGTTGGCGACCGTGTGTGCAGCGGCACTTCTCGCGGATCTCTCCGCGCCACACAGTGAGCTAACCCTCGTCATTGACGACGCAGATGCCCTGGCAAACTCTCCTCACGGACTCACCTTTCTGCGCGCACTTGCAGAGCGCGCACCAGACCGCTCTCGTGTCGCGCTGATCGGTCGCCGCGTTGCAGAGCTGCGTCTCATTGCAGCGCGGGCCAAACGGCAAGTGATGCATATCGGTGCGGCGGCACTGCGCGTGACACCACGACAGACGCGACAGATTGCCGAAGCTCGCGGTTGGAGCGGTGCACCAACCGCGCTCGAAGAGGCGCGCCGTGCCGCAGCTGGGAACGGCGGCATCCTCGCCACGTGGCTTGACCAGATGCGTGAGGGTGCAGATCGAACTGAACTCAATGAGTTCATTCGGCGAGATGTTGTTGGAGGTAGCGGGCCGCTGCTGGCTCGCCTCGCCCACCCGGCAGGAGAAGAGGTGAACCCTGAGCTCCTCCGCACGCTCTGGGAGGAGGGGCTCCTGATCGCTCCTGCTGATCAAGATGAGTTCGGCGAAGCTGGCTGGACGATCCCCCGCTTCATTGCCGAGACGCTCAATCTCCCGCACGCACTCGGTCCCGTACCGAAGGGGCCAGAGGTTGCGACTATGCACCCAATCACTGCGCGAGTGATCAGCCCAGTAGCTGTTGTGCATGATCTCGGGCCACTCAGCATCGAGGTAGCGGGGCGAACGATCGAAGGCGCCGCCATCCGACCCCGCTCCGTTGCACTGCTCCACTATCTCGCGACGCGACCTCGACATGCGGCAACACGCGATGAGGCAATCGATGCCCTCTGGCCCGAAGCCGAGGCGCAGGCTGGTCTGAACTCACTCAACCAGGCGATCTATCACCTGCGTCGCGCACTCGATCCTGACTATGACCTTGCGCTCCAAGAGGGCACGCCAACTCCGTACATTCGTCACGAGGCCGAGATGGTGACGGTAAATCTTGATCTTGTTAGCTTTGATTCAGCGCGGCTACGCAGCACGCTTGATGCAGTTCGTCGACGCGCACGGGTTGATCAGATTGATGATCTTCTTGACTCGTATCTCGGGCCATTCGGCATTGAGGTTCCATTTGAACCGTGGGCGGAGCAACACCGCAGCGCGCTCGACGTTGGCATCTTTGCAATCGTAGAGCGCGAAATGGTCGCAGCGTATTCGGTTGGCGACATTGATCGCGCGATTGATCTTGCACTCCGCGCCGTGCGCATTGATCCAACAGATGGTGCAATGCTGGAGCACTTGGCTCTTCTGCTTGAAGAGAGTGGCTCGATCGCTGGTGCGCGACGCGCGGCGGCGCGAGCGGTGTCAGCGTTGCGTGAAATGGATATTGCGCCCAACCCGGCGCTGCAGCGACTTAGCGTGCATCCGCAGCGCGTTCGGCCTGCACTGCAGCAATGATGGCCGCAACGGCAGAGAGAATGATGGTGAGCCCATAGAGCAAGCACCAGCCGCACCATGCGCCAATCGCGAACGCCTGAATAGCAATGAGCACAAGTTCAATCGCGGCGCCGACGACAGCTGCAAGAACCCAAATGTTTAACGAGATGGTTGAGCGTGT
>JBILBX010000056.1:0-5578 GCA_044353495.1 Candidatus Limnocylindrus sp.
AATCGTTGCTCGTGGTCGACGCCACGATTCAAGGAGTGCTGCCACATCTTCGTCGTCGGCGATCGGCAGAAGGAGCTCGCTCATGCGCCCCAGAGGATCTGGCGCATCGGGGAGTGCATCGCCGCCGACAGCCTCAACGCGCGTACCAACCCCAGTGCCCCACTCTGCCGCAAGCGCGGGTGCGATGGCGGCAAGGATGCCGAGATCTGCAGCAAGCTGCAAGGCGCGTGCGGGGCGTGCAGCGGCAAGGATCCCCTCGATCTCTGCGCCGATTCGTTCGCCAGAGAGGCGTGCAGTCAGAGGGGCATCGCGCTTGATTGCTGCGGCGGTTCCTTGCTCCACTGTCAGATCAAAGCGTGCAACAAACCGAATCGCGCGCAGCATGCGCAGCGCATCTTCAATAAATCGTTCGGCCGGATCACCAACCGCGCGCAGCAAACCGTTGGCTAGATCCTCAGCGCCGCCATGGGGATCAACGATCGCCCCGTCGGCGACTGGATCGGCTCGTCGACTCGCCTCAGGGGCGAGACCAAACGCGATCGCGTTGATCGTGAAGTCTCTGCGCGCAAGGTCACCATCGATACGCGGGAGGAAGGTGACCTCGTCGGGGCGACGGGAGTCGCTGCTACCGCTGTCGGCGCGGAAGGTGGTGATCTCACGAACCACTCCGTCGCCCGTGGGAACGCCGACGGTGCCGAACCGATTCTCGTAGGTGGCGCTCGGAAAGAGTGCGCGCAGCTGGTCTGGTGTCGCCTCCGTGGCGAGGTCCCAATCTGCGGGTGTTCGTCCAGCGATCACATCGCGAACGGCACCACCGACAACATAGGCACCAAATCCTGCTGTGCGAAGGGCGCGCAGCAGATCGGCAACGTCGCGAGGGATGGCGGCGCGAACCGCCGCCGCGGGGGTCACGCGCCGCTGGCCGCGGCGCTATCAGAGATAAAGAGGAAGTCGCGCCACGCCGAGTAGGCATCGTGTCGCAGATACGGCAGGAAGACCGCGTACACGTCACAGCGCGGCTCGTACGGTTTGCGTCGAAGTTGGAGACCAGCAGCTTCGGGGAGGCGGTCACCCTTGCGGTGGTTACAGGCCATGCAGGCGGTAACCAAGTTCTCCCAGGTCCAGGTATCGCCACCGCGGCTCTTCGGCACGATGTGATCGATCGTCAGAGAGACGCCGGTCCGACCGCAGTACTGGCAGGCGTGACCATCGCGCGCAAAGATCTCTTTGCGGCTCAACTTGGCGCGCGGACGTGGTCGGCGCACGCGGTGGCGGAGGCGCACCACCGAGGGTGCGGTCCAACTGCGCGATGCGCTGCGGATTGGGTCCCCTTCGGCGAGGATCTCGGCCTTGCCGCCCAAGACCAGTCGGAAGGCGCGCGGCAGGGAGGCGACGTTGAGCGGTTCGTAGTCCTGATTTAGAACGAGAACTTCGCTGTTCATATGATCGCGATCGTAGCAGGGGGGCTGCGCCCGCTGCGCCGCCGTTTAGCCCTGTGGGGTGGGGACGGTGTGCGAGAATAGGGGCATGCCAGCACCAAAGCGCGCCAAGACGTCAACCTGGGCCACGAAGAGCGGCCTCGCCCAAATGCTCAAGGGCGGCGTGATCATGGACGTCGTCAATCCGGCAGAGGCGAAGATCGCCGAAGAGGCTGGCGCCGTTGCGGTCATGGCCCTAGAGCGCGTCCCTTCGGACATTCGTCGCGACGGAGGCGTTGCCCGCATGAGCGACCCCGACATGATCAAGGGGATCCAGGCCGCCGTTTCCATCCCAGTGATGGCGAAGGCACGCATTGGACATGAGAGCGAGGCACGCATCCTTGAGGCACTCGACGTTGACTACATCGACGAGTCCGAAGTGCTCACCCCCGCCGATGATCGTTACCACCTCAACAAGCACGACTTCAAGGTGCCGTTCGTCTGCGGCTGTAAGGATCTCGGTGAGGCCCTCCGGCGCATCAACGAGGGTGCGGCAATGATGCGCACCAAGGGTGAGGCCGGAACTGGGAACATCGTTGAGGCGGTGCGCCACATTCGAACCGTCTCCGAAGAGATCGCCGCACTCAAGGGGCAGAGCGAGAAGCGTTTGCGCGCCGCCGCCAAAGAGATGCGCGTTCCGTATGAGCTTGTAAAGCTCACCGTGAAGGCGGGGCGACTCCCTGTCGTGAACTTTGTTGCGGGTGGTATCGCCACGCCGGCCGACGCGGCGCTCTCCATGTGGCTCGGTGCCGACGGCGTCTTCGTTGGCTCTGGCATCTTCAAGGCGAAGAAACCAGCCAAGACCGCTGCAGCCATTGTTCAGGCAACCACGCACTGGAAGAACGCCGCCATCCTCGCCGAAGTTTCCGCGGGTCTTGGCGAAGCGATGAAGGGGATTGAGATGCGCACCATCCCCGAGGGCGAACGTCTCTCCAAGCGCGGCTGGTAACACCGTGGCGAAGCGCCACATCGCGCCGATCATCGGCGTCCTTGCAGTCCAGGGCGACTTTGCCGAACACATCCGCATGCTCGAATCCCTCGGCGTTGAAGGGCGCGAAGTGCGACTCCCTGCAGATCTCGATGGTGTTTCTGGCCTGATTCTTCCCGGTGGCGAGAGCACGGCGATGCGCAAGCTGCTGCATCGCTGGGATCTGGTGAAGCCGATCAAAGCGTTGGCGAAGCGCGGCGCGCCAATCCTTGGAACTTGCGCGGGGGCGATTCTGCTCGCGACGAAGATTGCCGATGGTGACGAGCCAGTGCTCTCTCTGCTGGATGTTGAGGTGCGGCGCAATGCGTTTGGCCGTCAACTTGAGTCGTTTGAGACGAGCCTAGCAATGCAGGGTCTCGGCAACGAGGGCCGTGCACGGACCATCAATGCCGTCTTTATTCGCGCCCCTGAGATCGTGAAGGTTGGCCCGTCGGCGCGCGCCGTGGCGACGCTGGAGGATGGCCGTATCGTGGCGGCACGGCAGGGGCGAATCCTTGGCATCGCCTTCCACCCCGAGATCACCGGCGAGACGGGCGTGCACCGCTGGCTCGTCGCCGAGGCGACTGCCGCCCTCGGCTGAGCGGCAGGCGCGCACGCCGCGCCGACCACGCGAGCGCACGCTAGGATTCGCTCATGAGCGTTGCTCGCGACCCCCACGAAGAGCCAACCCGCACGGCGATTCAAGACGAGGCGATTGTCGACAATCTCGACCTGCTGCTCGCCTGTCTCCCGGGCGAAATCGTTGCGGCCATTCGCGAGCTGGCAACCCGCGAGGAGCTTGCCGCTGGTCGCGATGGACTCCTGGAGATCGTCATGGATCGCGGCCGTCGCCCCGAGGCGCGACTCACTTCGGGCGATGTGACGCTGCTCGACCGCGAGGTCACGGACGAAGACCTCAACTGGGTCATCTCGCGCATCGGCAACTTTGGTGGCGATAATCGCGCCGGCATTGAGCGCACGCTGCACCGCATCTCTGCGATTCGCAATCGATCTGATCGAGTCGTTGGTCTCACCTGCCGCGTTGGCCGTTCGGTCTTCGGCACGATTGAGATCCTGCGCGATCACATTGAAGCCGGCCGCTCGATTCTGATCATGGGTCGCCCAGGCGTTGGTAAGACGACCATGCTGCGCGAGGCTGCGCGCGTTCTCGCCTCAGAGTTCAGCAAGCGCGTCGTGGTAGTGGACACGTCAAACGAGATCGCTGGCGATGGTGATATTCCGCACCCCGCGATCGGCAAAGCGCGTCGCATGCAGGTCAGCGCCCCAGAGCGACAGCACCTTGTGATGATCGAGGCGGTCGAGAACCACATGCCCGAGGTGATCGTGATCGACGAGATCGGCACCGAGGCCGAGGCGATCGCCGCACGCACGATCGCTGAGCGCGGTGTGCAGCTGATCGGCACCGCGCACGGTAACAGTCTCGATAACCTGATGTTGAACCCAACGCTCACCGACCTGATCGGCGGTATTCAGAGCGTCACCCTCGGTGACGACGAGGCACGCCGACGTCGCACGCAGAAGAGCGTGTTGGAGCGCAAGGCGCCACCTACCTTCGATGTGATCGTCGAGATCATTGATCGCGACCACATCCTTGTGCACGAAGATGTTGCGGGCACCGTTGACGCGCTCTTGCGGGGTGACGCGGTAGCCCCTGAGGAGCGCTGGCGCGATGAGGGTGGCGTGCGCCGATCACATGCGCGCATTCGACCTGGCCAAACGGCGCAGGGTGAGTCACGTCGATTCGGCGGGCTAACTCCAGGTGATGATCGCCGCGGCCGACGGAGTGATCGAGGCGACCGTGGCGAAGAGGGGCGTGGCGGTTGGCGACGAAACCGCGAACAGGCGCGATACGTTGAGACCATTCCGGGCGGCACGGCCACACCGGTGATCCGCTCCGTTGAGGGCGACCCTGTCGCTGGTGGCAGTTGGCGCCCAGAGCGCGGGTGGAGCCACGACTCAATGTCTGCAGCCATCTCTGCGATGGATCATGAGCCGATCGGGCGAACGGTGAGCGGCGCGCTCGTCCCAGCGGAGTGGGACGAAGCCCCCGACGCCGATGATGATGAGCGCGAAGTCAGCCAGCTCCCCCAGCTGCGAGTCTTGGCGCACGGCATCTCGCGCAAGAAGCTTGAGGCGGCGATTCGCGAACTCGGACTCCCTGCAACTACCGCTCGCACCGCCGATGACGCTGATGCCGTGGTGACGATTCGCAATGAGTTCAAGCAGCGCGGCACGCCGATTGTGGATGCTGAGCGACGCGGCGTACCGGTGCATGTGTTGAAGAGCAACGCCTCTGAGCAGATGGAGCGCGCACTCCTTGACATCTACCAGCTGCCTCACGACCCGCGTGAGATTGCAATGCGCGAGGCGAAGATGGGGATTGACGAGGTGCAGCGCACACAGCATCCAGTCGAGCTTGCGCCACAGAGCGCCTACATTCGTCGGCTACAGCACCAGCTCGCCGGCGATGCAGGTGTCACCAGCAGTTCGCGTGGCCGCGATCCACATCGACGCGTTCGACTTGAACCCCAGGGTCGCTCCTCAAGCACCCCTCGTCGTCGTCGCTAGCCCGCGATGTTCATCACCTTTGAAGGACCAGACGGATCAGGGAAATCCACCCAAATTGCCCTCTTGGCGGAGCGGCTTCGCGCAGCGGGTCGCGAGGTGCTGACCGTTCGCGAGCCGGGTGGCACACCGGCGGGGGAGCGCATCCGTGCACTCCTCCTCGGCGAGGGTGACACCGTGGAGATCAACCCACGCGCTGACGCACTCCTCTTTAATGCCTCGCGTTCGCAGCTTGTCGCTGAAGTGATCCGCCCCGCACTGGCGCGTGGCACCACCGTCATCGCCGATCGCTTCGCCGACTCCACACTTGCGTATCAGGGGTACGGCAGCGGACTCCCACTCGACGAGCTACGTGCGGTGATCAGCTTCGCCACTGCAGGGCTAACGCCGGACCTGACCGTGCTCTTGGACCTTCCCGCCGAGGAGGGGCTCGCCCGTAAGTCGGGCGACGGCCGCACGCGCTTCGAGGAAGGGTTTGACGCTGCATTCCATACGCGCGTCGCCGATGGCTTCCGCGCGTTGGCCGCCGCGGAGCCTGCACGCTGGC
>JBILBX010000057.1:0-5464 GCA_044353495.1 Candidatus Limnocylindrus sp.
CGCGCCGTCTCTGATGATGGGCGCTCTTGGCGACTGCGCGCCGCTGTCGACACCGAGAAGGATCAGACGTATTTCTTGCATGGGCTCGACAGTGCCGCTATCGCGCGAGCTCGCTTTCCACTTGGCGACATGACGAAGCCTGAAGTGCGCGAGGCGGCCCGAGCGCGCGGTCTTGTCACTGCAGAGAAGCCAGAGAGCCAAGAGATCTGTTTCGTGCCCGACGGCGATTACCGTAGTCTGTTGCGCGAACGCGGTGCCGCACGCGGCGAAGGCGATGTGGTCGACGAGTCGGGCGCTGTCGTCGGGACGCATGCCGGAAGCGAAGGGTTCACCGTTGGTCAGCGCAGGGGCCTCCCGGGGAGTGGCGTCTCTGCGCGCTATGTCAGCTCGGTAGATCCTGTGACGAATCGAATCACCATTGCGCCACGTGCAGCGCTCGACGTGCGCAACATTGCACTAGTAGAAGCGGCAACACCAGAAGGGCTCATCACCTCCGGCGCCCAGGTGCAGGGCCTGGCGCGCATTCGACACCGCGGTGCCCTTGCGCAGGGCACGGTGACCGGCCTCGGTGGCGGCGCAGCAACACTTGCGCTTGACGATCCACTCTGGGCGCCATCGCCAGGGCAGACGGTGGTGCTCTACGACGGGGAGACGCTCGTCGCTGGCGCGCGAATTGCCCGACCACAACCCTCCGCATGATTGAGCCGGCACCACTCCTGATCGCCCTCTCTGTTGGGGTGGCGTTGCTGATCGGAAGGCTTCTCTCTGCGCGCGCATCTCTCCCAGTTGGGCTGTTTGGCGCAGTGGTTGGTGCCCTGCTGTTGCAGGTGGCGGCAGAGCGCCTGCTCGGGGGGCTCTACCCCGTAGGCGGCACGGCCTGGCCGGCCCCGCTGGTCGGCGCGATCCTCGGCGAGCGGCTCACGGCACGAATTGCAACCGATTGGGAGCGAGGGCAGCGACCCTAAGGCGGGGACCCCCTCGGGTACACTCCGAGCGTGGAACGCGATCCTCGAATCCCAACGCAGAGCGCCGCCGACCTTCGGACTCGGTTCGTGGCGTTCTTTGAGGCGCGTGGACACACCCAGGTGCCGAGCGCCTCGCTCGTCCCCGCTGGCGACGCCACCCTCCTCTTCACCAACTCGGGGATGGTTCAGTTCAAAGAGCTTTTCAGCGGCGCTGAGACCCGCTCGTATCGCCGCGCTGTCGATTACCAGCGCTGCTTGCGTGTCGCCGGAAAGCACAACGACTTTGAAGAGGTCGGCCGAACGCCACGACACCACACCCTCTTTGAGATGCTCGGCTCCTGGTCGTTCGGCGACTACTTCAAGCGCGACGCAATCCTCTGGGCCTGGGAGTTCCTCACCGTTGAAGCTGGGATCCCTGCCGATCGCCTCGCCGTCACGGTTTATAGCGACGACGAAGAGTCGGCCAACATCTGGCTGAAGGAGGTCGGCGTTCCCGCCGATCGACTGGCCCGGTGGGGTGACGTCGACAAGGGGAACGATGCGAACTTCTGGCGCATGGCGGAGACAGGCCCGTGTGGCCCCTGCTCCGAGATTCACTTTGATCGTGGCGCAGATCTCTCGTGTGGCACCGACTGCCTCCCAGATCACTCCGAGCATTGCCCACGTTGGCTCGAGGTCTGGAATCTCGTCTTCATGCAGTACGAACAGCACCCAGATGGTCGACGCACCGAGCTTCCGTTCAAGAGCGTTGATACGGGCATGGGTCTTGAGCGCCTTGCCAGCGTCTCGCAGCAGGTGCTCTCCAACTACGACACCGACCTCTTCCTGCCAATCCATGCGGCGATGCGCAAGATCACCAAGCACTCGATGGCGGAGTTTGACGCGCAGCGCTTCAGCTATCAGGTGATCGCCGATCACTCGCGGGCCGTCACCTTCTTGCTCGCCGACGGCGTGCGACCGGGAAACGAAGGTCGTGGCTACGTCTTGCGTCGTATCATCCGCCGCGCGGTGCGCCACGCACGACTCCTCGGCATCACCAAGCCGTTCCTTGGCGCAATTGCTCGGGAAGTGGTGGCACTCATGGGGACCGCGTATCCGTACCTACGCGATGGTGAAACGGCGATCCTTGAAGGGATCGAACGCGAAGAGGCGCAGTTTGCGCGAACGCTCGATGCCGGCTCAAGTCTACTCGGCGATGCACTCGCCGAACTCGGAGCAGGGGAGAGTGTCGTGGGGCGTCGCGCCGATGATCTTCCGGCCGCTAGCCCAACCCTCGGTGGCGAGATCGCCTTCAAGCTGCACGATACGTACGGGTTTCCGATTGATCTCACCGTTGAACTCGCCGCCGAGCGCGGTGTTGCCGTCAACCGTGCTGGCTTTGAGAGCGCCCTCGCTGAGCAGCGCGAGCGTAGCCGCGGTGGCAAGAAGGCCGCGCTTGCTGAGATCGCCGTGACCACCGCCCTCTATGAAGAAATTCTGCGTCGTGTGGGCGAGACAGAGTTTGTCGGCTACGAGCACCTTGAATCGGAGAGCACGATCTTGGGACTGCTCCGCGACGGTGTCGAGGTTCCTGCGCTCGCGCCGGGCGAAGAGGGGCAACTGATTGCGGGACGCACCCCGTTCTATGCCGAGCGCGGCGGGCAGGTGGGCGATGCAGGGCAGGTCTTTGATGCCAACGGGAAGCTCCTCGCCGAGGTGAGCGATACGCAGCGTCCAGTTGGTGCGCTCACGGTGCATACGATTCGTGCCGCCGCACCCCTCAAGGTGGGAGATGCCGTCGCTCTGCGGGTAGAGCCGGTGCGCCGTGCCGCCACGATGCGCAATCACACAGCGACACACGTGCTGCACCGGGCAATCCGTATCGTTGCTGGGGCAGATGCGAAGCAGCGTGGCTCGCTCGTGCACCCCGACTACCTGCGCTTCGACTATCCCCTCGAGCGCTCACTTACGCGCGATGAGCGCGATCAGACCGAGGCTGAGGTTCGTCGTGCGGTTCGAGAAGATATGGCCGTCGTTGTTGCACACATGAGCATGGGCGAGGCGGTCAAGGCCGGCGCGGACGCTTTCTTTGATGAGAAGTACGGCGAGGTCGTTCGTACCGTGCGCATGGAGGAGTACTCACACGAGCTCTGTGGCGGCACCCACTGTCGCGCCACCGGCCAGATCGGGAGCTTCGTGATCACCAGCGAACGCAGCATCGGCTCTGGCCTGCGCCGCATTGAGGCGCTCACAGGGGCCGCCGCGGATGAGTACCTGCGTCAGCAGTCGCGGACCCTTGAGGCGAGTGCTGAGGCGGCAGGCGCACAAGATGCCCACACGGTGCCGCAGCGCATCGCCGCTCTGCAGGCGGAGCTGAAAGAGGCGAAGCGCCGTGCCAAGGCTGGCGGATCCGCCCGCATCGACCTTGCAGCACTCGCGGCCCAGGCGACCGCGCGCGGTTCGATCTCCATTCTTGTCACCACGCTGGACGTCGAAGACGACGAGGCGCTGAAAGAGGCGGCGAAGCAGCTCCGCAAAAAGATGGGAGCCGGCGTGCTTGCGCTGGTACGCCCCGCCGAAAGCCCCGAGATCTTCGTCTCTGTTGAGGGGAGTGCCGAGCATGATGCTGGTGCACTCGCCGCCGCCGCCGCGACCGCACTTGGCGGACGTGGAGGTGGACGACCGGCGATGGGACAGGGCCGGGGCGCCGTTGGCAGCAGTGCTGAAGAGGCAGCCACCGCTCTCGCAACGACACTCGGTGTGGAGGTGGCTCGATCGTGAGTGGTACACCGCCACGCCGCGCCCTCGGCATCGACCTCGGCGACCGGCGCATCGGTCTCGCCCTTCGTGAAGACTCCGCGGCGCCACGTGGGCTCCCAACCATGATGCGTCTCGCCACGGCAGCAGCAGATAGCGAACGACTACGCACGATTGCCGCCGAGGGACGCGTGACGGAACTAGTGGTCGGCCTGCCGCTCCACAGCGATGGGAGCGTGGGCACACAGGCAACCGCGACGTTGCGTTGGGCGAGCGAGGTAGCCAGTGCGCTGCAGCTGCCAATCACCTTTGTTGACGAGCGCTACTCGTCGCAACGCGCCGAGGAGTCACTCGGCCGTGCGGCCCGGGGGAGCAACGGTGGCGCACCCGGCCCAGCTCGACGTGAGGCCCGTCGTGCCGCTGTCGATCGTGAAGCGGCGCGACTCATTCTTGAAGATGCCCTGAATCCAGCGCTTCTCATCGATCCGACGACACTTGCCGTTCACGTACGCGAGTCCGCAACATGAGTCGCAGCGCACTACTCCGCCTCGTTGCAGGCGTTCTGATCGCTGTGGTGCTCTTCCGCGTTGTCGCGCCTCCTCTGATCGGCGACACGCTGGTCACCGCTGGCGTGCGCTCGCCAGGGATCGCCACGCTGCCGATCATCAGCGACATCATTCAAGAGCGCCTGGGCACTCGCACGACTGAACCGGCTGGTACTGACACCACGCTGGTGACGGTGGAGATTGCCGCGGGAACGGGGACCGCCGCCATCGCCAGCCAACTGCGCGATGCTGGGCTGATTGCCGACGAGATCGGCTTTATCTACGCGGTGCGCGCCGCCGGTCTTGACGGCAAGTTGCAGGCCGGCACTTTTAAGGTGTCTGCCTCCATGACCCCCACCGAGGTTGCGACTGCGCTGACCGATCCGTATCGCGAGCCAACGATCGGCGTAGACATTCGTGCCGGGCTGCGGATTGAGCAGATCGTTGCGAAGTTGACCACGCTTGAACTGCCATTTGAGCCAGCTGATGTGCTGACGATCTTGCGCAAGCCGAGCGCCGAACTGATCGCTGACTATCCGTGGCTTGACCTACCGAAGGGGGGAACGCTTGAGGGTCGGCTCGGCTCTGGCTCCCTCAGTGTGCCTGTCTCGGCAACCGCAGAGACGTTCGTACGCATTCTGCTTGATCGATTTGAGGAGCAGGTGCCCGAGCAGTATCGCGGAAGCTCCGGTGGCTACTCGTTCAATCAGATCCTGACGCTCGCCTCTATTGTTGAGAAGGAGGCCGCCCTCGATGATGAGCGGCCGCGTATGGCCGGCGTGTATACCTATCGACTGCAGCTCGGCCAGGGGCTCTTCGCCGATCCCACCATCATTTGGGTTGCCGATTCTGCGGCGCTTCGCAAACTTAAGTTGTCAAAGTGGGCCAGCTACGAGTTCTGGAAGTTCCCAGCAAAACCGTATTCGGGCCTGATTCCGCCGCGTGTGCCTGCTGACCTCGTGCCGTGGAACACCTTCGTTCGTGGCGGCATCCCGCCAGCGCCGCTCTGCTCGCCATCACTCGCATCGATCATTGCGGCACGCGAACCCGACTCCAGCCGCAAAGAGCTCTACTTCGTACTGATCCCAGGAAGCGGTGGCCGCCACGATTTCAGCAAAACTCTCGCGGAGCATGAGGCGAAGGCTCGAGCGTACGGATGGAAGTGATGCGGGCGCGCACAGCACTACCGGTGCCCGAAGAGTTCGCTCCCGCGCCAAC
>JBILBX010000058.1:0-5410 GCA_044353495.1 Candidatus Limnocylindrus sp.
CACCAGAAAGGCTGCCAGGGCAATGCCGGCTATACCGATACCCGCAGGGTGATACGCCAAGCTCATCGAAAGATCACCCCGTGCAATGGCGGCGACGGATCGCGTGATGCCGCATGCGGGGCACTGAGTTCCTGTAGCCGTAGAGAACAGACAAGGAATGTGCACCGGGCCGTACACGGCGATCAGTGCCAAGAAGCCGCTGACGGCGACTCCCAGCCGAAGCCGAGTAGCCGCCGTCATGCTGCTAAGGGCGTACCTACGCCCAAGAATCACTGAAGAGGTCGACCCTTCGAGTCGTTGAGCTTGCGCATGGCGATCAAGATGAGATCGATGAGCGCCCAAACGCCGCAGAGGCCGAGTGTGAGGAGCTTCAAGATACCGAGGCCCGTGTAGCCAAGGTAAAAGCGGTCAATTCCGAGCGTTCCGCCAAGAAGCGAAATGATCAACGTGGTGGTCATGCTCTTATCGGAATAGAGATCTGGCACCTGGCCAGCCGGATAGCTCTTGCCGCTGTCGACGAACGTCACCATCGTCTGGGCGTTGATGATCTTCTGTGCGGCCAATGCTCGGAGCTCGAGCATTGAGAGCTTCTGCTTCTCGTAGCCCGGAATGCCAACAATGTGCTGGTCAGCCATGTTTCCCTCCCTAAAGGTTTTACTGATTACGGTTCTCGCAATCGCCTCGTACCGTACCAGAGATCTGAGGCGTATTCGCGTCGTGGCGCGACCTAATGGGCTACTTGTACCGCGTCTCCAGGTAGGCGCTCGCCACGGCGGCGTCGATGCTGGCGGGCACAGGCACCACGCAGCTGGTGGCGGTCACGATGCCGCGGGCAACGGCCTCTAGGCAGCGCGCCTGCAGGGCGAACCCAAGGTCCATCGCTTCGATCGAATTTCCGATCGGGCGAGGGCCGGCGAGGTTGAACATGTGGCCGCGGGCGACCAGGTGCACGGCGTTGCCACTCTTCAGGCGCAGCGTGAGCAGGTCGTCGGCGTACTCCTCTTGGCTCGCCACCTCGGGTGAGGCGAGCATGCCGGCCACGTCGATCTCTTCGGGGAAGTGCCCCGCGTTCGCCAGGATCACGCCGCTGCGTAGCTTCGGCAGGTCGGCGGCGGTGATCACGCCCTGGGCGCCGGTGACGGTGATGATGATGTCGGCGTTGGCGAGCGCTTCGTCGCGATCAGGTGTGTCGAATCCGTCGAGGTGTGCGCGCAGCTTGAGCACTGGGTCGCGCTCCACCACGGCGACCTTGGCGTACCCGCCGCGGAAGTTCGCTGCCACGCCGCGGCCCACCGAGCCGTAGCCAAACACCGTGACGCGCTCGCCGTTGATCGTCTTGTTGGTGATGCGCAGGTACGACTCCAGGGCGCTCTGCCCCACTCCGTGTTCGTTCTCGGCAAACTGCTTGATGGGGCTGTCGTTAATCACCAAGATCGGCATCTTGAGCTTGTCGCGCAGCGGCTCGAGGCGCATGCGTCCCGAGGTCGTCTCTTCGGTACCACCGCGCAACGTTGGGTACGGGTTCTGCAGGTAGTGCATGTATAAATCTCCGCCGTTGTCGAGGATCAGGTCAGGCTTGGCGGCCACGACCTCGGCAAGATACTTGGCATGCACCGCGGCATCTTTGGTCGCTTCACCAATGACGGTGGCGCCATGCGCGCGCAGTCGCTCCACGGCGTCGGCCTGCGTGGTGTTGAGATTGCCGGTGGAGACGAGCTTCGCGCCGCCTGCCTGCAGGGTTAGCAGCAGGGCAACCGTCTTCGCCTCCAGGTGAATACCAGTACCAATGGTGAGGCCGGCAAAAGGCTGGGTGCGGGTGAACTCTTCGGCAATGCCACGTAGCAGCTTCGACTGCTCGGCGACCCAATCAATGCGTGTGCGCTGCATGGGGGCAGTGTACGTCTACGAAGCGCGCCAGCAGTACCAGGCGAGCACGCTGCGAACTCCAGCAAAGGGCTCCCCGAGCGGGCGAAGCTCCTTGGTGCTCGTTGGTTCTGCGTTCTGGTGGAGCGCGTCCCAGCCGCGGCGCACGGCAAGGTCGTCAACCGGCCACACGTCGAGGCGGCCCAGCTGGAAGATCAGGAACATCTCAGCGGTCCACCGCCCAATGCCAAAGAGCGGAACAAGGGCCTGGATGATCGCCTCGTCACTCATATAGGTGAATCGCTTCAGTGGCACCTCGCCCGAGAGGACTCCGGCGGTGAGTTCGTGAATGGTTCGCACCTTTGCCGTGGTGAGTCCGACCGACTGCAACTCACGGGGCGAGAGCGCGCTGACCCGTGGTGCGGTGATTGATCCCGCGCACCTCTCTTGCAGGCGCCTGTAGATGGTCTTTGCCGCCGCCACGCTGACCTGTTGGGCAATCACTGCGCGAACAAGTGACTGGTAGTTCGTTTGGGTGCTCTTCTGCAGGCCGAAGGTGCACGGTGCGAGACGCTTGATCGGCTCTGCGAAGGCCGGGTCGGCCGCAGCGATGCGGCGCTTCGCCGTTGCGAGCTCTCGGAGGCGCGCCGCGCGAGGCACGCTTACGGGGCGGCGGTGAAGCCGCTCACCAGTACGCCCAACTCGTCGTCGGCCGCTTCGGGGATCGGGTCCGACCAAACGCTCAGCGGCAGGCCCGTGGCCTGAGCAAACTCCACGCGGAACGAGGCCTGGTCTTTGCGCTCCTCGGCGAACTGGAAAAGCTCCTCGGCGCTGACCGGCAGCTGCTTCAGGACATCTGGATCTACCGCACTCCCGTCGCTGCTGCGGGTGACGGTTGAAACGCCGTCGCGAACGCGTACGGCGAATGGGCCAGCGTACTCCTCCATACAGAAGCACTGGCGAGTGATGGTGAAGTCGTAGTTGTTGATGCCGCTGCTCGCCCATGCGGCGCGGGCCTCGTCGAGTGTGTCGATCGCGCCTACTGGCGTGGCACTCGGTGTAGTTGTTGGGTTCACGCAGGCGGCAAGAGTGAGGGTAAGGAGTGCGATTGCGATCCATCTCATGGGAGTTGACTCACGATCCAGTTAGCCCGCATCCCCATCCCCTTTGGATTCGGGTGCGAGCCGTCGGGCATATAGGGAACCTGGGCTGAATCCACGTATTCCGCGTAATCAAGGAATCGCGCATTTGGGTAGCGCGCCACGGCGGCCTTCATTGCTGCGTTGTTCTCGCGCCAGGCCACGTTCCCCCACTTGGCATCGTCAAGCCAGATGCCAATCCAATAGACCGTGGTGGTAGATGGAACGAGCGACATGATGGTTGTGACGCTCTCGCCAAAAGCTGCGGCGGAGTCGCCGCCCGCGACGATGTATCGCCCCGCAGCATCAACCCTGTTGACCCGGCCAGAGTTGGTTGCGGTGGGTGGGCGAACCTGCACCGTTTCGAGGTTGAATGAGTTGCTCCCTAACGAGATGACGACGGTTCCAGGTATCGGTCGTGATTGCAGCACCAGGTCTGCGCCACACATGGGCTCCTTCAGGCAGTTTGGTGTCCAGTCGCTGCGCTCTCCCGAAATGATCGGGCGCCCACCGAGCGCATCGATGGTGAAATCCCAGTTTGCCGCACCAAGTGCCTGCTCGAGTGGCACCAAGCCACGATTTGTAATGGAGTCGCCGATGTAGAGCAGACTCGTATCGCTCTTCGTTGTTGGCGTGATCCCCTCCGTAACGAGGGCATACTGCCGTGCCACCTCCGCTGCAGCGACGCGGCTCGTACCCCCTCCACCTACGACGGTAATGAGGATCAGCGCGAGCCCAAAGGCGAGCGCGTTGCGCGGCCGGCGGAGGGCGGCGAGTTGCTGTGGTGGCTGCTCAATGAGGCGATACGAGATCCATCCCAATAGAACAGAGAGCGCCATCGCGAACAGCGTCTGTCTCGGTGTGAGTAGTCCGCCCGCGGTGAGGGCTGCCCCCAGCACGAAGACCGGCCAATGCCAGAGGTAGAGCGAGAACGAGATACGTCCAAACCAGCGCGGCACACGCGTCGACAACAGGCGTGCAACGACCCCAGACTCGTGGCCTGCAAGCACCAGCGCGGTGCCGAGGACCACAGGGAGCGCGTTCACGCCGGGGAACGGCGTCAGGGTTGACTGCGTGGCCATGCACCAGACAATCACCGCGAATCCGACCACTGCGCCGATTGCGCGAGTCGTTGGCGGTGCCCTGAGTACCTGGGGCATGGCGATCGCCAGCAGACCACCAACGGCCAGCTCAAAGGCACGGGAGAGCGCCGAGAAGTAGGCCGACGTATCGCCGATGGTGACAAGGTGCTGAGACCAGAGGAGTGACGGAACCGCCAGTGCCAGTAGCGCGATGAAGAGTGTGGTGCGGAGGTGCTTGCGCGCGAATCGACGGGCGATCAGCGTTGCAGCGAGGAGGAGCACAGGCCAGACAACGTAAAACTTCTCTTCATCATTGAGACTCCAGAAGTGCAAGATGGGGCTCGGCTCCGTAGCGACCCCCATGTAGTCAACCCCCGTGTTAGCAAAGTGGATATCGGAATTAAAGAGGGCTGCCCATACGGCATCAATTGCGGTGGACTCCGCACGCTCTGCTGGGAAGATTATGAGTGATGCGGCAAGGGTGACCAGTAGGGTAAGTGTGGCGGCAGGGAGGATGCGCCGCGCACGGCGGGCGTAGAAGCGACCGAAGTCAATGCGACCCGTCTCTTCGGCCTCACGAACGAGCAACCCTGTAATCAAGAAGCCCGAGATAACAAAGAAGACATCGACGCCGAGGTACCCACCCGGCACCCAGCTGAGCGCCTGCGAGAAGAGCCCGAGCGGTCCTGACGTAGCTGGCGAGAGGAAGTCATGCGCATGAAAGAGCAGCACAGGGATGATCGCGAGTGCACGGAGTCCCTCAATGTCTGGGCGGAACGCCCGTGCATGATCGGTGACTAAATCAATGCGTGTGCGCGGCATGGATTGCATTGTACGCCCTGCCCGTGCGGTATCATCCTGGTCTAGATCGCAGAGGTGAGCAATTGGAGGCTGCATGAGTGACGAGGGTTGGCGCGCGTTTCTGGCGGCAACGGGCATTGAGGAGTGGGTGGTGCTGCATGGCGGCCCAACCGCCGTCTACCGCACCGCATCACTTGCCGATGCTGCCGCTCTGGCGCAGGCGATCGCTGCGGTGCCCGGCCTTAATGGCACCCACGCCCAGATCAACCTGCTCTCTGATCGCGTGACGGTGCGGCTGACGCGTGACCAGTTGGTCATTGAGGAGCCACACATTGAGCTTGCGCGTGCCGTTTCTGTGGTGGCGAAGGCACACGGTGCTGTGGCTGACCGGAGTGCGGCGAACGAGGTTCAGGTTGCGATCTCGGCGAAGCCCGACGCGATTGACCTTCCCTTCTGGCGTGCGGTGCTCGGCTATGCGCCGATGCAGAGCGACAACGCGATCGATCCGCTCGGCAACAGCTCCAC
>JBILBX010000059.1:0-5286 GCA_044353495.1 Candidatus Limnocylindrus sp.
GACGAGGTCGTTGCTGCGTTCGACAACTACATGGCTGGTGGCAGCGACCACTGGTTCCCTCGCACGCACGGTGCCAACCTCACGAATCCGATCGCCTACTTCTGTGCCGAGTTCGGCTGGCACGAGAGTCTCACCCTCTACTCCGGTGGCCTCGGCATCTTGGCCGGCGACCATATGAAGGCCGCCTCAGATATGGCGCTGCCACTCATTGGGGTTGGCCTTCTCTATCGACGTGGCTACTTCCGCCAAACCATTGATGCCGACGGGCATCAAGAGCATGCCTACCCTGAGATTGATCTCTCGCTGTTGCCCCTCGTTCGCGCCGCAGGCGCAAACGGCGAGCAGCTGGTCGTCTCGATTCCGCTTGGCGACCGACGCGTCTCAGCGGCGGTATGGGTTGCGCAGATCGGGCGTGTGCCCGTGTTGCTCCTGGACACCGATATCCCTGCAAACAACGAAGCAGACCGACCGATCACACACATCCTGTACGTGCGGGGCCGCGAGATGCGCCTCCACCAGGAGATGGTGCTCGGCGTCGGCGGCATCCGGGCCTTGCGTGCACTCGGCGTTGATCCGTCGGTTTACCACCTGAACGAAGGTCACTCAGCCCTGAACCTTGTGGAGCGTACCCGTGAGTTTGTCGCCGCTGGCGAGACGCTTGAAAGTGCCCTGGAGCACGTCAAGCGCCACACCGTCTTCACGATTCACACCCCCGTCTCTGCCGGCAATGAGAAGTTCGGCGTTGACCTGGTGAAGCGTGTCGTTGGCCCGCTCTGTGATGGCACGGGAGAAGCCGACGCTGGTGGCGTGCCGCTGCAGCGCATGTTGGATCTTGCCGTTGGCGCGGAGGGGGACGGTGGGGTCTTTGACATGACCGCTCTCTCACTGCGACTGAGCGTTGGAGCGAACGCTGTGAGCAAACTGCATGCCGAGACGGCAAACGCAACCTGGTCGCCGGTCATCACCAACAAGATCCTTGGGATCACCAATGGGGTGCACATGCCAACCTGGGCGGGGCGTGAGACACGCGCCGTTTATGAGCAGTTCCTGAACGCCGATCTTGATCAGCTCGACACCGAGGGGCCAGAGGCGGCGGGGTTCTGGGAGCGTCTCGGCGGCGTTGACTCACGTGCCTGGTGGGATGCACACGGCCGGCAGAAGGTGGCGCTTGGAGAGTTCCTGCGCAGCTCCATTCGCCGACAGCTCGGCCGACATGGTGAATCACCAGACGCCCTTCGCGAGGCGGATCAGTTCTTCGACCCAAACGTTCTGACGATCGGTTTTGCGCGTCGCTTCGCAACCTACAAGCGCGCCAATCTCCTCTTCACCGATCTTGAGCGCCTCACCCAGATCTTGAGCAACAGTGATCACCCAGTGCAGATCGTCTTCGCTGGAAAGGCCCACCCCGCCGACCGCGCGGGCCAAGAGGTCATTCGCGACATCTGGGAGAAGAGCCGCACCGATGCGTTCCGCGGACGCATCTTCGTCATGGAGGATTACGACATGCGGACAGCGCGCTATCTGGTTGCCGGCTGCGATGTATGGCTCAACACGCCGCGACGACCACTAGAAGCATCGGGTACCTCAGGGATGAAGGCCTCGGCGAATGGCGCGGTGAACGTCTCCATTCTTGATGGCTGGTGGGACGAGGGCTACACGGGCACCAACGGCTTTGCAATCGGCGACACCTCGATCAACCCAGATGACGCAGCACAGGACGCGGCCGATGCCGAGAGCCTCTATCGCATCTTGGAGAACGAGGTCGTGCCGCGCTACTACGATCGTGGCGCCGACGGCCTCCCCGCCGCCTGGCTCGACCTGGCGCGTGCCTCGATCGGTAGCACCCTGTGGCGCTTCAGCACCACCCGCATGCTCCACGAGTACTGCGAGCAGCTCTATCTCCCTGCCGCCGCCCCACAAACGGGGTCTCACCGCTAACCTCTCCCCATGAGTAGCAGCAGCGCACCCCGTCGGATCTCGCTCGCGCTCACCCTGCACAACCATCAGCCGGTCGGCAACTTCGGCTGGGTCTTCGACGAGATTTACGAGAAGGCCTATCTCCCAATGATCGAGGCGCTGGAGCGCCACCCGAAGGTTCGACTCTCGCTGCACTACACGGGTCCACTCCTTGAATGGTTCGCCGCGGCCCATCCAGAATTCTTGACGCGTGTGCGCGCACTCGTCGAGCGCGGCCAGGTTGAGATTGTTGGCGGCGGACTCTACGAGCCGATCCTCGCCTCACTCCCCGCGGCAGATCGCGTCGCGCAGCTGCGACGCATGCGCGATCGCATCAACGAGCTTGTTGGCGTGGCACCACAAGGCGCCTGGCTCGCTGAGCGAGTCTGGGAGCCGTCGCTCCCGGCGGCACTCCACGACGGTGGTTACCGCTGGACGATCCTTGACGACGCCCACTTCCGCGCCGCCGCCATTCCCGAAGATGCACTCTGGGGCGCCTACCTCACTGAAGACGAGGGGAAGCCGCTCACCGTCTTCGGCACGGAACAGGGCTTGCGGTATCGCATCCCCTTCGGCTCGGTTGAGAGTGTGATTGAGTACCTGCGCGAACACGCCACGCCCGAGGGCGAGCGCATCGGCACGATGGGCGATGACGGCGAGAAGTTCGGCTCGTGGCCAACCACCTGGGATCACTGCTGGGGCGACGGTCAGTGGGTCGAGAAGTTCTTCACTGCACTCGAGAAGAACGCCGATTGGCTCGCTACCACCACGCCGTCGCGCTGGCTCGATGAGCGCGGACCAATTGGCCGTGTGTATCTACCAACCTCGTCGTACGCCGAGATGGGCGACTGGGTCTTGCCGCCAGATGAGTCACAAGTCTTTGGGCCTATGTTGCACGCGGCTCAAGATGCCAAGAGCCCAGAGGCGCGCTACCTGCGCGGAGGCTTCTGGCGCAACTTCCAGGTGAAGTACAGCGAGATCAACGACCTGCATAAGCAGATGCTGCGGACCAGTGCCAAGGTGACCGCCATGCCGGCCGGGGCCGAGAAGCTCGCCGCCGAGGATCACCTGCACCGCGGCCAGTCGAATGACTGCTATTGGCATGGGCTCTTTGGCGGTGTCTACATCACCCACATGCGCCTGGCGACGTTTGAGCACTTGATCGCCGCCGAAGACATCGCCGACGGTACCTACCGCCGCGCGAACGCAGGGGCGTCGCTCCCCGCGCTTTTCACCGATCTTGACCTTGATGGCACCGACGAGCTGCAGCTCGCCAACGCTGGTGCGCGACTGCAAATTGACCCAGCCGAGGGGGGTGCCATTACATCGTTCGACCTGCGCGCTCCACATCACGCACTCCTCGCAGTGATGCGTCGGCGCCCCGAGGCGTATCACGAGAAGCTGCGCGCACATGCGGCGGCCGAAGCGGCCGGAACAGCGGCGAGTGCTGCGAGCGAGAGCAGTGGTGTCGCATCGATTCACGACATCGTCTCGGTGAAGGAGCCGGGCCTGGCTGCGAAGCTGCAATACGACGACTACGAGCGACGCTCTGCCCTCCTGCGCCTCTACCCTGCTGGCACAAGCGGTCGCGCGATCGCCGACGGCACTGCAAAAGCAATCGGCAGCCTTACAGCGACTCCGTGGGCGCTGACAGAGCATGACGATTACAGTGCCACGCTGACAACTACGCAGCAGATTGCGGGTACGACCATTGCGGCAACACGAACGATTCGACTGGCGGGGGGTCGCATGGACCCAACGCTCACCGTTGAGACAACGTTCGCGCACGCCGGAGGCCCCGCTCTCAGCGCCGTCCTCGATGAGGAGTGGAACCTGATGCTGCTCGGTGGCGGCGGCAACCCCGCCGCGCACTGGACAGCGGCGGGAGTTCGCGCTGCACATGACGCACCGGGCGAGGCGCCAGCCGGCACATCACTCAACTCAGGAAACGATTATCTCGGCATTGCACTCTCAACCATCACGGAACCCCAGGCAGTGGCGGCATGGGCACCGATTGAAACGATCTCCAATTCCGAAGGCGGATTTGAGCGCGTCTATCAGGGGAGCTCGCTCCATCTGGTGCGCTCGATCGAACTTCAGCCTGGCGCCACGCTCACCGTGCGCACAGAGCATGCTTGCGGTCTAAGCCGCGACATCACCGGTGAAGAGGGCCTCCCCTCGTAATCCCCTACTCGGCTAAGCCGAGGAGCCGCTCAAGGAGTGGGATCGGCGGAGTGCCATGCGAGAGCACCGCGCGCAGGTGCTTCGGTCGCGAGAAGCCCGGCGTCTCCACACGGTTCCCTGGGAGGTCTGCCCCATCAACGTGCGCCACTGGCCCACCAGCTGCCCGTCGCGCACGATCCTCAATCTCCCAGCAGCCCATGGAGCCGACAAAGTAGGTTGGTAGCTGCGTCGAGGTGAGTCGAGCGCGCAGATACTTCGCCTTCGCCTCCGCCTCCTCTTGCCAGCTCTGGCCAACCATCAGGTCGAGTGCCCACGCCTCATCTCGGCCATCCGCGTGGATGCCAGCATCAAGGAGTGCATTGGCAATACAGCGGAGGTAGAACTTCCAGTGCACCAGCTCAAGCGCCAGGTCGCCATCGCCGAACCCTTCGTCGAGCATCACCTGCGTCACATAGACCGCCCACCCTTCAGCAAACACGCCAGAGCCGAAGGCGGCACGGAGTGGGCGTGGCGTCTGATTGGCAGCGGCGAGCTGCAAGTAGTGACCGGGGATCGCCTCATGAATCGCGAGAAGCGCCAACATGCGGTTGTTGTCTTCGCGCATCTTTGACTCAATCTGCTCTGGGGTGGCGTCATCTGGAGCAGGGGTGACGTAGAAGAAGCTCTTCTCGCCACGATCGAGGGGGCCTGGCGCGTCAAGGAATGCGCCGCCATAAGCACGTAGGAAGAGCGGCGTCCACATGATCTCGAGTGGCTCTTTCGGCAGCCCGACGAGACCCGTTCGGCGGATGAACGCTTCGCACCGTGCCGTCTCCGCGCGTGAACGATCAAGCATCTCTTCTGGCGCACAGTGATCACCACCGATGGCGTGCAGTACCTCGGCAACAAGCGTTGAGCGATCACCGCTGAGCGCTGCAGTTGCCCGCTCTCCGAGCCACTCTGGCGCAATGCGCTGGGCGATCGAGATCATGCGCGCGCGTACCGCCGCAAACTCCTGCTCGCCCTTGGCGGCAATCGCAGCACGGTCGTGTGAGCCGAATAGGGTGTGGCGGAGCGCGCGGTCGTAGAGTGCTGCACCGTACCGTCCCTCGCCGGAACTCTTCGGCAGCACCTCGCGCTGGAGTCGCTCAATGAACCGAGTTGTCG
>JBILBX010000060.1:0-5220 GCA_044353495.1 Candidatus Limnocylindrus sp.
TCGCATTCGGTGGTCGCGAGATCCCTGTTGACGTGAACATTGCGCGCATCGTTGCGCGACTAGTTGGCGCAGATGCACCGCTCGCACCGCGCGAGGTGCAGGCGCGCGCCAATGAGTTTGGTGCGGAGCTTGCAGATGGCGAGGCTGGCGCGTGGGCACAGGCGGCGATGGATCTCGCCTCGTCGACCTGTCGCCCCGCAGCGCCAAAGTGTGACGAATGCCCACTGCGTGATTACTGTCTGTCCGCCGGTCGTACCTTTGCCAAGGTGTCGCGCAAGGGTGAACCGCGAACCCCCTTCACGAAGACTGCACGATGGCTGCGGGGGCGCCTGTTGGATGAGTTGCGTGAGGCTGGTCGTGCAGGGGTGCAGGTCGCTGGTGAGCGTGGCGAGCACAACGAAGCGGCGGTCGCGGCTACCATCAACAAGATGGTCTCCGAGGGGCTCGCTGAGTCGCTGGGAGGGGATCGCTACCGTCTGCCGCACCGCGGCGACTGAGGGGAGGGTCGTGGACGACCTCGAACTGCTGAACCAGATCTTCGAAGAGACCCTTGCCGAGCAGGAGGGGCTCCCGTTCGTCGCTCGCTTCCGTGACGCCCTCCACGCCAAGCGCGCCGTCGACTTCAATCTGACCGCAGCCTCTACCGAGCAGTACGACGAGGTGGAGCGCATCGTACGCGCGCTCACGCTGCGCTTCCGGCTCACCAGCCTTGTAGAGGAGCGCCGCCGCGCCGCACAACTTAGTGCGAGCGCCCATCCGGCCGCCGCCCCAGGCCCTGGCAGCTTTGACGCCGCGCTCGCCGACCTCGCCGCCGCGGGGCTTGCTCCGGCAGAGATCCGCGCCGCCGCAGCGCAGGTCAGCTACCTACCTGTGCTCACTGCGCACCCGACCGAGGCACGCCGTCGCACCCTGATCGCCGCACTCAGTCGCATGCGCACCCTGCTCGATCGACGCTCGCTCGGTGGCACCTTCGCCGCCGAGGTTGATTTGCGCCTTCGCGAAGAGATGACCAACCTCTGGCGCATGGGCGGCATCCGCACCCGGCGCGTCACCGCCCTTGATGAGGTTCGCTCGGCGCTGGTGCACTTTGATGGAACGATCTTCCGCCTCGTGCCACGACTGCTGCGCAGCCTCGACGACGCGCTCGGTCACCTTGAGAAGGCCACCGCACCGTCGGGACTCCGAGCGCCTCTGCCACTGCCAGCACTTCGCTGGGGGACCTGGATCGGCGGCGATCGTGACGGGAATCCAAATGTGAATGCTGAAACGACGCGAGAGGCGATGCGCATTCAGGCCGACCACGCACTGCGGGCGCTTGAGGCGGTCGCCTCGCGACTGATGATGTCAATCGCTGCAACCGTTGATGGTGGCGAACTAGATGGGGCGCTTGGCGCATCACTGGTTCGCGACGCCAAAGATCTCGGCGAGATCGAGCGCACTCTCTCACACCGATTTCCCGACGAGCCGTATCGACGCCGACTCGGTGCCATCGCCCAGCGCATTGCGCGCACCCGTCGCGCGCGCATTGAGGGAAGCACCGAGGCAGGCGGCTACGCAACGCCACAGGATCTCATCAACGAGTTGCGCGAGCTACGCGCGAGCCTCGCCGCCGATGGGCTGGAGCGCTCGGCGTACGGCGAACTCCTCGAGTTCGAGTGGCAGGTGGAGGCCTTCGGCTTCCACTTCGCGATGATGGAGATTCGCCAGGCGCGTGGCGCGCATCACGCGGCGATCACTCATCTCACCGCCGAACTCGGTAAGCCAGGTGTCACAACAGCGCTTGACCCGGCCACGATCAAGAGCGCACTCGGCCACGAAGCGGTTCCAGGTGTGACCGTTGGTGAGGTGCTAGCGACCATTCGTGTTGCGGCAGAGATCCAGCGCACGCACGGCGAGGAGAGCCTCGGCCGCTATGTGATCAGTGGCTTTGAAGGGGTCGACGACCTGCACGAGCTCTTGGCGCTCTTCGCCTGGGCAGAGGATCAGCGCATCGGCTCCGACCTCACCTCTACCGCTGCACCTGGGTCGCCGAAGGTTGACATCGTGCCGCTGTTGGAATCGGCACGTGTTCTGGAGCGCGCCGCCGAACTCGTTGACGAGATCGTCGCGAACCCGGTGCTGCAGGCGCGCATCGTGGAGCGCGGGCGGCGCCTCGAGGTGATGCTCGGCTACTCCGATACAAATAAGGAGTCGGGCTACCTCTCAAGCGTGTGGCTGCTGCATCTCGCAGAGGCGGCACTCGTGGATCGCGCCAACGCCCACAACCTGAAGCTCACCCTCTTCCACGGACGCGGTGGTGCGATCGGTCGCGGTGGTGGCCCAACGCATCGCGCGATCTTGGGGCAACACCCGGCCGGCCTCTTCGGCGGCTTCAAAGTCACGGAGCAGGGCGAGGTGATTGCTTCGCGCTATTCCGACCCGGCGATCGCGTTTAGCGAGGCGGAGCAGATCATCTCGGCGCTGCTGACCATGCGTAGCCCGCTCGCGGAGCAGCGACGCGCAGAGTGGGAGGGGGAGTTTGCCCCCGCCGTTGGTGCTGTCGCGAAACGCGCACGCGAGACCTATCAGCAGTTGATCCCGAACGATCCCGCCTTTGAGTCGTTCTTCCGCGCCGCCACCCCAATCGCAGAACTTGGCGGGTTGAACCTGGGCTCGCGCCCAGCCGTTCGCGGCGGCGTGGCAAAGGGCGGCTCGGGCCTCACCAGCCTGCGCGCTATCCCATGGGTCTTCTCGTGGAGCCAAGCGCGAGTGAATCTCCCTGGCTGGTACGGGCTCGGCGCACTGCGCGCAACGTTCGACGATGCCGCCGCCATGACCACGCTGAGTGACGCGTATCGACGCTGGCCCTTCTTCCAATCAATCGTCGACAACGCGGCGATGATCCTCGCCAAGTCCTCGCCCGAAGTTGCCGAAGAGTTCGCCGCACTCGGCGGCGCCGGAAGCGATGCCGACGCAACGAGGGTCTGGGCAACAATCGTTGGCGAGCGCACCGCTGCGGGCGACGCACTGCGACGCATCGCTGGCACAGCCGAACTGCTCGCCAGCGACCCAGAGCTTCGGGCCTCCATTGAGGGGCGTGCCCCCGAGGTGAATGCCCTCTCGCGCGTGCAGGTGCAACTGCTTCGCGCGCTGCGCAACGCTACCGATGAGGGAGAGCGCGACGAGCTTTCACACCTCGTTCGCCTCACGGTCAGCGGGGTCGCCGCCGGCCTGCGCAACACCGGCTAGCCACACGTCTATCCTCTACTCATGTTGAAGCGACCCTCCCGACCCAGCGTGCGCGGCGTAGTGAGCCCCGAGCAGATTTCAGCGTGGGTTGCACCCGTTGCCACGCGTTGGCGCAAGCACCGCAACCTCGCCCCAGTGTCGATGGCGGCAATGCGCGGGATTGAGGCGAAGGCGCTGCGACTTGGGCACACCTCAGGGCAACTGCTCGCGAGTGGTGGCGACGCGATCGCAGAACTTGGGCAGGCACTAGCAAAGGGTCGTATCGCATCTGGCGCCGCCGCCTCTGGCGCACCTGTCTTCATCCTTGCCGGTTCTGGCGCCGAGTCTGCTCTCGCCCTTGAGGCGGGACTGCGCATCGCCGCAGCCGGTACGCCAATTGTGGTGGCGCTCTGCGGCACGCGCGCGCGACCAGAGCATGCGGCAGCTTCGGCCGCCTGGGATCGACTCGAGTCACTGACAAGTGCGCGGCGCTTCCGCGTACCCGACATGCGTGAGGCGGCTCACTTTCGCGCGGGGATTGAAGACGTGGCACTCGTCATCGAAGCCCTTGGCGGCTCTACCGATGCGATCGTGCCGCCTGTGCCAACGCAGGCCGGCATTGATTTGGTGATTCGCGCGCGCGCCGCTGGCGTGCCGTGCCTGGCGATCACGGCGCCGGTTGGTCTTGACCCAGAGACGGGCAGTCGTCGGCGCGGCGCACCTGGTGCAGATGTGACCATTACGCTGCATCGCCCGCTGATTACGCTCCTCAGCGAAACGTCACGCAAGCTCGTTGGTGAACTGCTTGTTGCGCCGATTGATTTGCCGCGCGACGCCGACACCCTGGCACAGTGAGCCAGCCAACAAGCCCACTTCGCTCCGCAACGCTTGCGGCACTCGCCGCAGGGGCAGCGGTGTTGATACTGCAAGAGATCAGCGCACTTGTTCCGCCAATCGGCTCAGCGGTACGCAGCCTGCCGATCGTCGCGATCGTGCTGGTGCTGGCAACGATTTACATCGTGGTGCAGTTGATCCGTTCGCGATAGCTCGCTAGTCGCGCTGCAGCATCCCCGTATCGAAGGTGCGCTCGGTGCCGTCGCGCAGTCGCGCGATGTTGTCGGCGTGGGCCAGGCACACAAGTGCGGGTCCAATCACGGCGTAGGTGGCGATCGCAGGGTCAAGGCCCGTCGGCGAAATCGCGTTGGCGATGATCAAGATCGGGGTGAACGCCGCTGCGGCGGTGATTGATCCGAGCGAGACGAGCCGCGTGCGCCAGATCAGAATGAAGAAGAACGGGGCAGCGGCGGCGAGGGCGGCGGGGGCAATCGCGAGCGCCGTGCCGAATCCAGTGGCAATGCCGCGACCACCCTTGAAGCCGACCCAGACCGAACGAGTGGATCCGATCACGGCGAAGAGCGCCGCGGCCACCTCCCACCATGCGCCAGCACTATCGCCGTTTGAGGCGGCGAGGCTGCGCACTGCGAGAACGGGGAGGGTCCCCTTGAGAATGTCTCCCGCGGAAACCACGGCGGCGCGGCGGCGGCCCAGCGCTCGGAGGGCGTTGGTGCCACCCGTGCGGCCAGAGCCGACGGAGCGGGGATCGGCACCCCCGGTGAGGCGCGCCACGATCAGGCCGAAGGGGATAGAGCCTGCCAAATAGGCGCCGAGCGTGGCTGCAAGAACAAGTTGAATGTCCATGGCGGCGGAGGATAGCAGTGCGGCGTAGGATTCCCGTATGCCCGACTACGACCTCCTCGTTCTCGGCGGTGGAACTGGTGGCTATGCCGCCGCCTTCCGTGCCGCCCAGCTCGGCAAGCGCGTGGCGCTCGTTGAGCGGTCCAAGGTGGGTGGCACCTGTCTTCACTGGGGCTGCATCCCCGCCAAGGCGATGCTCGAGAGCGGCGACCTGCTCGCCAAGATCGGTAAAGCCGCCGACTTCGGCATTCAGATCACCCCCGCCACCGGCATCGACGCCACAGTCGTCGGTGCGCGACGCGACAAGATCGTGGCCAA
>JBILBX010000061.1:0-5175 GCA_044353495.1 Candidatus Limnocylindrus sp.
TGAAGGCCATCGGCATCACTGTCGAGATCAAGGAGATGGAATCAACAGCATTCTTGGATGCGGCAAGCGCCGGCACACTTGCTGGGCTGCACCTCCTCGGATGGACTGGTGACTACCCAGACGCAACAAACTTCCTCGACGCTCACTTTGGGCCATCGGTCATCCAGTTCGGTGCGCCAATTGACGCAATCACCTCTGCGCTCGCAAAGGCGGGCGCGACGGCTGTTGCTGCAGAGCGTGCCGCGTTGTACGCCGAGGCAAACAACGCCATTAGGGCGAATGTGCCAATGATTCCAGTCGCTCACGGTGGTTCAGCCATTGCATTCGGAGCCGGGATTGTGGGAGCACACTCGTCGCCGTTGGGCAACGAGGAGCTTGCCGCGTTCAGCTCGGGTGGCGACGACACCTTCGTCTGGGTTCAGAACGGTGAGCCTGGTGGGCTTTACTGCGCTGACGAGACAGACGGTGAGTCACTGCGAGTCTGTGGTCAGATCAGCGAAGGTCTGTTCGGGTTCGTCACTGGGGGAGCGGAGACTAAGCCTCTGCTCGCCACAGCGTGCGAAGCCTCGGCAGACCTACTCACCTGGACCTGCACCCTACGCACGGGCGTGAAGTTCCATAACGGCGCAACGTTCGACGCCACTGACGTGGTCGACAGCTACGCCGCGATCTGGGATTGCGCTAATCCGCTGCACAAGGGCCGCACGGGTACATTCGAGTACTGGGGCTACACCCTCGGTGCGTTCTTGAATCCTGAAAGCTGCACTAAGGCAGAGTGAGTGCCGCCGCACTCGCCACCTTCGGGTGGTGAGCGCGGAAGCCCCCGTCGTCACCTTCGGGTGACGGCGGGGGCGTACTCTTCCAACGTGACAGCGGAGGGATCCCACCGAACATGACCACCTACATCGTGCGACGGCTCCTCGTGAGCCTTCCCGTGATCTTCGGGATCTTGGTCTCTGTGTTTGGGATCACGCGACTCCTCCCTGGTGATCCGTGCATTGCCCTCCTTGGTGAGAAGGCGACAGAGGCGACCTGCGCCGTGTTTAATGCCAGATACGGATTTGACCAACCGATTCCTACGCAGTTCGTCATCTACCTCCAGCAGGTACTAACGGGCGATCTTGGAGAATCCATCAGATTCGGCGTGCCTGTAACCCAGCTCCTTGTGGATCGCCTGCCGACGACAATTGAACTGGCTGTGATTTCGCTGACGATCGCCACATTTTTTGGGATCAAGCTCGGCGTGCGATCAGCCACGAAGCGCAACTCCCGCGCTGACGTCTCAACAATGATCTTCGCCAACCTTGGCGTCTCCATCCCCGTCTTCGTCCTTGGACTGCTGCTCGCCTACTTTTTTGCAGTAATCTTGAGAGACACTCCATTCGCGCTGCCACCCGCGAATCGGTACAGCGCCGGCGTCATCCCAACGGAGATTGCCGTCGCGTGGGGGCTCGATGGCTTGCAGGGCCCGCTCCGCGGCCTGCTCGACTTTATCTCCAATATGGCGATCCCAAACGCGATCCTTACGCTGAACCCCGGGAATCTGGTTGATGCTGTGCGCCACCTGATCCTCCCCTCCGTCGCCCTCGCGACGATTCCGATGGCGGTGATCGCGCGCGTTACGCGCAGCTCGCTTCTTGATGTGCTCGGCTCGGACTACATCCGCACGGCGCGCGCAAAGGGCCTTTCGGAGCGCGAGGTGGTCTCCAAGCATGCGCTGCGTAACGCGCTCCTTCCCGTTGCCACCGTCGTCGGCCTCTCCCTTGGCGGGCTCCTCTCTGGCGCGGTGTTGACGGAGACGATCTTCGGATTTGCTGGGATTGGCCGTACCATTTCCGAGGCGATTACCGCACGCGACTACGTGGTCGTGCAGGGAGTCACCGTCGTCGTCAGCGTTGGGTATGTGGTGGTGAACCTGATCGTCGACATCAGCTACGCCTATCTTGATCCGCGCGTGAGGGTTAACTCGTGAGCGGATCACATCAGGCCTCGCTCGCCCAGACTCCGTTCCGACGCGCACTCCGCTCCTTCTTGGAGCAGCGCACCGCGCGATTGGGACTCTCGCTCCTCACGGTGCTCGTCGTTGCGGCACTCGGCGCGGACCTCTTTGCGAGCTACAGTCCGATCGAAGTTCTCATTGACAAGGAGCCGGGGGCGGTGCGATTGGCTGGTCCCTGCATCAACCTGCTAGGTTGCGAGGGGCCAGAGCACATTTTCGGGCTCGACAGCAACGTGCGCGACGTCTTCGCCCGTGTGCTCCATGGCGCACGCCTCAGCCTGCAGGTAGGCTTCCTCACCGTTGGCTTTGCGATCGTGCTCGGTTCACTCATTGGTGCCGTCTCTGGGTTCGTGGGCGGCTGGGTCGACAACCTTCTGATGCGCATCATGGACGTGCTCCTCGCCTTCCCAAGCCTTCTGCTGGCGATTGCGATCGTCACGGTGATCGGCCCAGGGTTGATCAACACGCAGCTTGCAATCGGTGTGGTGGCGATCCCAATCTATGCGCGCGTGATGCGAGCGTCAGTGCTAAGCCTTCGCGACCGCGAGTTTGTTGCGGCGAGCCGCGCGCTCGGTGCCTCTGAGATCTCTATCCTTTTCCGAAAAATTCTCCCTAACGCGATGACCCCGATCATCGTGCAGGGTACGCTCGGCATTGGTGGCGCAATCCTCGACGTTGCGGCCCTCAGCTTCCTTGGCCTCGGCGCGCAGCCGCCAACGGCTGAGTGGGGCTCCATGATTGGTGCTGATCGCAACCTCCTCTTCTCGTCCCCACACGTGGTGATCTTCCCGGGCATTGCCATCACCATGACCGTGCTCGCGTTCAACCTCATCGGCGATGGCCTGCGCGACGCGCTTGACCCACGGCTGCAGCGATAGGAGGGCGTGATGGCTGATCGACTTCTTGAGGTTCGCGATCTCCAGACCTCCTTCCGTATGCGTGATGGCGTTGTGCGCGCGGTGGACGGTGCAACCTTCGGCGTTGATCGCGGTGAGGTACTCGGACTTGTTGGTGAGTCGGGCTGCGGCAAGAGCGTGACCTCGCTCTCCATCCTGCGCCTGATCACACCACCCGGCCAGATTACTGGCGGGAGTGTCCGCTTCGATGGTAAGGATCTGCTCACTGCAACTGAGGCGGAGATGCAGAAGATTCGTGGCAACCGAATCGCCATGATCTTCCAACAGCCAAACTCTTCTCTCAATCCGGTGCAGAAGCTAGCCAATCAGATCGGTGAGGTGCTGCGCATCCACAAGGGGCTTGACGAGAAGGCGGCGCGCATGCGCGGCATTGAGCTACTTGAGCTGGTTGGGATTCCGGACCCAGGCCGACGTGCCGATGCCTACCCACACGAAATCTCGGGCGGCATGGCGCAGCGCGTCATGATTGCGATGGCACTTGCCTGCGAGCCGGAACTGCTGATCGCAGATGAGCCAACGACCGCACTCGATGTGACAATTCAGGCGCAGATCCTTGAGCTGCTGCGTGATCTGCGTGAGCGACTCGGAACCGCCATCGTGCTGATTACCCACGACCTTGGTGTGGTCTCTGAGTTTTGCGATCGTGTAGCGGTGATGTATGCCGGCGAGGTGGTGGAAGAGCAGGGTCGCGACGCGATCTTCGACAACCCACGTCACCCGTACACACAGGGGCTGCTCGGCGCCATCCCTCGCGCGGGCACTGGGCGTGGGCAGCTTCGCGTGATCCCTGGACAGGTGCCAGCACTCACTGAGCCCATCGTCGGCTGCCGTTTCGGCGATCGTTGTGGGCAGCGCGAAGCGACGGGCCTCGCCGCCTGTACCTCGCAGCACCCCGATCTCCTTGCACATAGCGGTACGAGTGGAAGCTGCGTGCGCTGCCACCTCTACGATCCTGCGCACGGCGCGCTCGCACTGAAGGGAGCGAAGTGATGAACGCGAAGGTGCGTGCGAGCGGCAGTACCGTGGCAAAAGGTGCACCACTTCTAGAGGTGCGCGGGCTTGCTAAGACCTTCCCCGTGCGCGCCGGTGCGCTGCAGCGTGTTGTCGGACAAGTGCGCGCCGTTGATGGTGTTGACTTTGAGGTTCGCGCTGGCGAGACGCTCGGGCTTGTCGGTGAGTCCGGCTGTGGCAAGACCACCGTTGGGCGACTCATTCTGCGATTGATTGAACCCACGGCGGGGTCCGTCCTCTTTGAAGGTGTCGACATTACGAAGCTGAGCGGACCACAGCTGAAGTCGTATCGCCGAAAGGCACAGATCGTCTTCCAAGATCCGTTCGCCAGCCTCGATCCACGTACGCCAATCGGCGAGGCAGTCGGTGAAGGGCTACGAATTCATGGCATTGGGTCACCAAAAGAGCGTGAAGAGAAAGTGGCGAAGACGCTGAGCATGGTCGGCCTGCGTCCGGAGAGTGCGCGTCGCTATCCGCACGAGTTCTCTGGTGGTCAGCGGCAGCGCGTGGGGATCGCTCGCGCACTTATCCTTGACCCTTCGCTCATCGTCTTGGATGAGCCGGTTTCAGCGCTCGATGTCTCGATCCAGGCGCAAGTGTTGAACCTTCTTTCTGAACTCCAGAAGGAGCTTGGGCTCTCGTACCTCTTTATTGCGCATAACCTTGGCGTGGTGGAGCACCTTTGTGATCGTATTGCTGTGATGTACCTCGGCAAGATCGTGGAATCAGCACCAGCGGCCGAACTGTTCAAGGAACCGTCCCACCCGTATACGCGCGCACTCCTCTCTGCTGTGCCAGAGCCTGATCGCCGCGAACGCCGCGACCGCATCATCTTGGAGGGGGACGTGCCATCACCGCTGAATCCACCCACTGGCTGTTCATTCCATCCAAGATGTAGGGAGATCGCTACTGCCTGCTCCGCTACAACACCTTCGTTGATCAGCTTGGACCAGGCTGGAACGCGACGGGTTTCGTGTCTCCGACGGGGACCAGACGCGATCTGATCGCCACGCCTGGCGTTAGGCTCGCGCTCCGCGCCCGTTAGGGGCGGCCCCGTTAAAAACAACGAGGGCCCGGTCAGCTTTCGCCGACCAGACCCTCGCGGCCTGTTAGGACACCAGGTCGCTATGCGGCGACGGTATCCCCCGAGGCGAACCAGCGGCGGATGCCGGCTGGAAGGCTCCCGCCGAGGCCCGCGTCAAGACCGTAGTAGTTCCCCGCTCCGATAACGCCCAGCCCGAGCGTTAC
>JBILBX010000062.1:0-5125 GCA_044353495.1 Candidatus Limnocylindrus sp.
CCGCGGCCAACTTCTTGCCGCCATCGCAATGGCCGTTGGCCCAATGATCTGGCTCGACTCGGCGGTGTGGGGGCAGGTTGACTCCATCGGCACGACAGCCCTCCTCTTCTCCCTCTCGGCGCTCATCCGCGGCAATACGGTGCGCGGAGCGATCCTCGCCGCGCTCGCGGCGGTGCTGAAGCCACAGTTCGGCATTCTGATCCCCATCGTCGGCATGCTCGCCTTTGTTCGAGCGCGCTCGGCACGCGACCCCTGGGCCTTCGTTGTGGCGGGCCTCGCCGGTGCCGCCACCATCGCACTCGCAGCGCTGCCGTTCGGACTCACGCTGCCAGACGTACTCGCCAAGGTTGCCGAAGCAGCTGGCGGCTACCCATACCTTTCGGTAAACGCTTGGAACCCCTGGGCGCTCATTGAAGTAGGTGGACGCGCGGTCGTTGATGCAACCGGATGGGCCTCAGACATCGATCCACTTCCGCTGATCGGCATCCCAGGCGTTGCGATTGGCAGCGCAGGGATCGCCACCGCCGTACTTGCTGCAATGCGCTACGTGCAACGCGACACGGCGATCCGCACCGTCACCGCCGTCGCTATCCTCGCAATCGCCTTCTTTGTTCTCCCAACTCGCGTGCACGAGCGATACCTCTTCCCGGCGATCCCACTAACAATCGCACTCGCTGCAGCGCGGCCAGCATGGCGTTGGATTGCAGTCGTAACCTCAGTCGCATTCTTTGCGAATAGCTGGGGCGTGCTGACGATCTCGTACTTCCAGAACCCCGGGCTGCCAAACCTTGGTGTCTTTACCAGCGCACTCCAAACACCAATCGCCATCACGGCCACCGCGATCGCGATCACGGCATCGCTCGTTGCAGCGATCTGGCTCGCGTGGAGCTCCGAAAGAGCTGCGACAGGTGCGCGACCTACAGGAGCACTCCGAAAGCGTGTTGAGGCGGTACCGAAACGCGCCGTAATCGCAAAGCCTGAACCTCGCCGACTCCTTACGCGGATTGACGTATGGCTACTTGTTCTTGTCGCGGTGAGCGCACTCTCGCTGAGAGGTTGGCGCGTAGGCGAGCCAACACACTTCCAGTTTGATGAGGTGTACCACGTACGAACCGCCACAGAATTCATGCAAGATTGGAAGTACGGCGAGCCCCATGCGATTTACGAGTACACGCACCCACACCTTGCGAAGTACCTCATTGCACTCGGCCTTGAATCGTTTGGCGCCCCGCGTGTCGATGCGCGCACAACCTACGCAACAACAATTGGCGCTATTGCTGCACGACCAGAAGATGCGTTGAGCCCGGGAAGGCTGTGGATTGCAGGGCCCGACGAGATCAGTGTGATTGATGCATCGACACGCTCCGTCGTTGGCTCACTTCCGCTACGCGGCACGACGCACCTCTTTGCTGCCAGTGACGGCGCTCTCTGGGGCACCACCGCGAACAGCACAGTGTTTTCGGTAGACCGCGCTACCGCAGACCAAGGCGGCAACAGTGGCGTGCGGACATGGTCAACGACCGGCGGTGAGGCTCTCGGCATCGCACCGCTCACCGATGGCGGCGTCGCGCTTGTACAGCGCGACCAGGTGCTCATCATGCGCGACGGGGTGGTTGTGACGAGCGCGCCGCTGGTGCGCGGGACGTCGGTGCTTGCACTCACCGTTGACGGAGAAGAGCGAATCTTTGTGACGAGCGCGAGCGGCATAACAAGCTACGCAGCAGCCGACTTGTTAAACCCACGATCGTCACCGATCGATGGAGGGGCGGTCGCTGCTGCATCTGTTGACTGGTTTGATGGGCCACGACTCTACGTAGCGGGCCGTGATGGCGTGCGGGTGTACAACGCAAAAAACGAGAGCACAACGCTGATGGCGCAGGTCACCATTCCAGGAGCTACAGCGATTGTGCCGAACAGTGCAAGCCGCATGGTGCACGTGGTGGCACCTGGTCCTGATGGCACTGGAGCATCACTGTGGACGATTGAACCGAACGGTAATGCTCGGTTTGCCGACGTCGCCGTTGGTGGTGATGCCCTCACACTCGGCGCGAGCGGCGTTGCCCTCGACGCCTCTGCAGAGCGCGCCGACGGCGGTAACGAGGAGATGCTCATTGCGGCGCCCTCTGGCGCGATGACGCAGGTGAGTGTGGGCGAGCTCGCCGCCGGCTGGCGCTGGCCTGGGGTGATCGCCGGCGCACTCGCAGCAGCACTCTTGGTACTCCTGGCCCGACTCCTGACCGAGCGACGCGATGTCGCCGCCCTGGTTGGTGTCCTCGCCCTCCTTGACGGGGCGGGATTCGTGCAGAGCCGTATCGGCATGAATGACGTTTACCTCCTCGCCCTTCTACTCGGCGGAGCGGTCGCCTTTGTGGCGTGGCTGCAGGGCCGCGCGCGAGGCGCCCTCTCTGGCGGACTCCTTCTCGTCGTGGCCGGCCTTCTCCTCGGCGGGGCGCTCGCAAGCAAGTGGGTTGCCCTGTACGGCATCTTCGGCCTCGGCATCATTTGGCTTGCGCGGACGGCGCCTGGGCGACTACTGGTCGCTGGCGGTCTCGCCCTCCTTGGCGCTGCACTTCTACCGCCAGCACTCGCTGTGGCTGACGGTTCCACCCGTATTCCAAACCTGCCGTTCGCCGCCGTGCTGATGCTGCTCCTTGTGGCGACAGGCGCAGCGATCTATCGCGCCGGCGGCATTTCGCGGCGCGACGCAACTCCGCGATCTCTGCTCGGACTCCTCTCGCTACCGGGAGAGGCAACGCTCGTCTTCTTTACGCTCGCTGCGCTTCCTCTTGGCGTGTACATCGCGAGCTACCTGCCATGGGCGGCGCTTGGCAACCAGCTGATTACTGGCTGGCCAATTGGCAACACCGGACAGACACTGACCGACCTTACAGCGTCGATGTACCGCTATCACGACACGCTGCGCGTCGCACATGCAGCATCGTCGCCATGGTGGGCGTGGCCGTTTGACCTGAAACCTGTCTGGTTCTTCCAATCAAGTTTCACCGCTGGCGGTAGCGCATGGACCGCCGCGGTGTACGACGGCGGCAATGTGCTCTCACGCATCCTTAGCATCGGCGGCGCGCTCTGGCTCGCAGTAGAGGCGTGGCGTCGACGTAGCTGGGGCCTTGTATCGGTGCTTGTTCTTGGCCTTGCACTCTGGCTACCGTGGGCGCGCATTGATCGCGCCGCATTTCAGTATCACTACTACCCAACATCACAGATCGCCCTGATCGGACTCGCGCTGCTTCTCGCAGATCTCCGCGCCGGATCGCAACGCGCCGCGCAGATCGTGCGCATAGGCGGCGCATGCGCAGTGCTCGCTGCGCCTGTGCTCTGGATGGCCACCGGTGCACTTTGCGCACTTGCAGGCGTGAGCAGCGTCTACCCCGAAAGCCAAGTCTGCCTATCGGGCGGGTTCGGCACGCCAGGCCCACTCGTTGGCGCGATCGCACTCGTTCCTGCAACCGTAGCCGCATGGTCGATCCTCGGAGCGACAGATCCGCGTCGCATGTTCGCGATCACGGTCGGCAGCATCGCCGCAGTGGCGCTTGTCTGGTATCCGAACTGGGCAGCGTTGCCGCTTCCGGCTGGCCTACACAATTGGTACCAGGGGGTGATTCCAACATGGACCTGGCCGTTCCAGTTTGGCGTCACGCTTGAAAGCCCCGCCGAAACCGCGCTTGTCAGCAGCGCGACACTCGTTGTTGGTGTGCTACTCCTCTGCGCCGCCGCCGCTGGCGCTTATGGTGCGAGCAGATTCAGCGCCGCTGCCCGCCGAAAGCTCGACGAGGATCGCGCGTAGCGGCAACTCGCGCGCAGCAACGCTATACGGAACCAGCCGCTCAAGGTGTAGTGACTCACCAGCGGCAAGTTGCAACTGGGCATCGTGGGCGACAACCCAACCGCCCCCCTCAATCACCACAAGAACAACATCGCCAGCGCTGCGTAGCGGGCCGTAGGTGCCGCCAGGCGCAACCGTGAACTCGGTGATTTGCGCGACGTCGTTTGAGAAGATGGCGCTACTGAGAACCCCCGTTGAGCCCGCCGCTCGATCGGCACGCCGATGACCAGGACCGAACGGGCGAATGTTCATGCTCTTTTGGAGTGCGCAGCGGCGCACATCAAAGAACTACCCGCGACGATTCGCTGGGCGAATGGTTGCCTCAACGCCGTCGGCAACCTGGCGGCGCGTGCGCAAGAGCTCAGCATGCTGCGCCTCAGCGGCGAGAAGTGGCGGGAAGCGCTTCGTGACGGTGTCGCGCAGTGCAAGAAGTCCAACCAACGTAGTGGCGATCGGGAAGAGGCCGTACCACTGGAACGCGGCGTAGACCAGGTTCATGCCGAAGGTGCCGAGGCTGATCCACAGGATGTACTCCCACTCGTCGCCAATCACCCCGCGCCCGCGGTTGCCACGGGTCGCGAATGCATACACAACGATGGTTGCGATGAAGAGCACCAAATTGGCCATCCAGAACGGCGTGTAGAACGTTCCAAGATCGGCGTTCAGTACGGTGAAGAGGTACTCCCACGGCCAACGAAACATCTTGTCCTCACTCGCTAGGTTTCGGCTCACCCAGCACAACAGCGTGCGGGTTTGTGTGAGCGAGTATGCCACCATCAGCAGCATGCGCGTCCTCCTGCTGATCTCTCCCGAGAGCCCCGCCCTCGCAGGGCTAACACCGATCCTTGCCACCCTGATCGCCCGCGGCGCCACGATCGAAGCGGGCCCCGCCACCCCGCATCTACGGGCGGAAGAGATCCAGGTCACCGAGCATGCCGACGAAGCGGGGTTGGAGCAGGCGGCGGCTAGCCTCACCAGCGCCGACCTCCTCATCGCCCCCGGTGGAGCCGAGGCGCCATCCGTCGCAATCGTCGCCATCACCCGAGCACTTCTTGCAGCCGAGAACGGACCACTCATCATCGTGGACCCAACTGCGATCGGCGACCTCCTCTCCGACATGGGAACCACAGGAAACCTCGCCACGATTCGGAGCGAGCTCCAGCGAGCCGCAGCGCTCGCCATTGCGGCCCATGTAGCGCCGCTCGTGCGCGATAGCGAAAGTGCGATGCCAGCTCGCGACGTGATTGTGCTTGAGCGCATTCGAACATTCGGACACGGTGAGAA
>JBILBX010000003.1:0-15719 GCA_044353495.1 Candidatus Limnocylindrus sp.
ATTGCCGAAGGGCGCTAGAAGAAAGATTTTGATTCCTTAACAAAGGCTCTCCTACGCACAAAAACGGCGGGGAAAAGGTTGCGCAGCAGCGCGCGCTCCTTCATGATGACCTTCCTCGACTGCATCGGACGCAGCCGCACTGTCGCAGCTACTTCGGTAGATGAGACGTGATCACGTAGTCCGAAACAGAGGCGAGCCCAACCGGAACGGTTGGGAATAGCAGATAGGAGGACCTCATGAAGGTCTTTAACAAGAAGGGCCTAAGCGCCCTTGCAGCAGTTGCGATTCTCGCAGCTGCATGCGGTGGCTCGACGGCGAGCACCGCGGGCAAGACGTTGACGATCGGGATTAGCTTCCCACTCAACGGCTCTGCTCTTGCGTCAGCGGGCCCAGCTCGCGACGGCGCACTCCTTGCGATCAAGGAGGCTTCGATTGAGGGCTACACCCTGAAGTCGAAGGTTCTTGACCACGCCAAGGAAGGCGCACACAACCCAGACCAGGCTGCTGCAGACATGCTGACCTTCGTCGGTGACGAGTCAGTTGTTGCTGTTGTTGGCCCGTTCAACTCGGGTTCGGCAAAGGCACAGATTCCAGTCTCGTCAGAGGCCGGACTTCTTCAGTGCTCACCGTCGAACACGAACCCAGCACTCACCAAGGGTGAGGACGGCGCAGCCCTCCGCGGCGGCCGTGCTGTGAACTATGTGCGCGTTGCCACGACTGACGACCTTCAGGGTCCAGCGGTTGCCGTGTACGCAAAGAAGCTTGGCTTCAGCAAGATCTACATCGTCGACTCCACCGATGCCTATGGCAAGGGGATCGCTGATGCGTTCGAGGCTGAGTTCAAGAGCGGCGGCGGAACCGTCGTTGGTCGACAGGGCCTTCCAGTCGGCACGACCGACTTCTCGGCTGCTGCATCTGATGCAGCTGCCAAGGGCGCTGACTCGATCTTCTACGGTGGCGTGACGTCAGACGGCGCACCACTCTTCCGCAATGCGCTGGCTCAGGCCGGCCTTGGCGAGCTTCCGTTCTTCGGCGGCGACGGCATCTATGATGGCGTCGGCGATGGCTCGTATGTTGCGATTGCAGGGGCGAATGCTGCCAACAGCTACGCATCACAGGCTGCGATCGAGAACATCCCAGGCAAGGCGGATTTCAACACCAAGTTCAAGGCTGAGTACGGCAAGGATGCCGAAGGCTATGCATACGCTGCATACGCCTGCGCGCAGATCGTTATCGAGGGGATCAAGGCTGCCGTCACCGGTGGCGATGTGACCCGCGAGACCGTTCGTGCCGCTGTTGCCGACAAGGGCACCGTCTTCGAGACGGTTCTTGGTTCGGTCAGCTTTGACGAGGTCGGCGACACGACCCAGCGCATCATCTCCCTCTACAAGGTTGAGGGTGGCGCTTGGAAGTTCGTTGAGGAAGTCAACTACGGGAACTAATCCGGTCGCGTAGGGGTAACCCTACGCACCGCGAATAGCAACTGTTGGAGGCCCCTGGCTACCCCGAAAGGGTGCCAGGGGCTTCTGCTTTTCTGGGTGGTCTAGGATCACCGGAGGGGAACAGGAGCTCGTTCTCCCTTGCCTAATCTGCCCTGAGCGGGCACTATCTACGGAACAGATCAGGGGCCCGCAGCTGGCCCACCTGAATGACCGTTAGGGGGGCCAGTGGCAACAGCGCAGGTCGCAACGAGAGGAGCCTTACGCCAGCTGCGCCTCCCCGTGACCGTCACCGCATTCCTGGTCTCCATGTTCCTCATTCTTGGGCCAAACCAATTCCTGAACGCCATGACCCTTGGCGCAATCTATGCCCTCGTCGCCCTCGGCTACACGATGGTGTACGGGATCATTGAACTTATCAACTTCGCCCATGGTGACGTTTTTATGGTCGGTTCTTTCGTTGCAATTTTCATCGGCTCGAGCTTGCTGGGGAACGAAGGGGCGATCACTGATATCCCAGCGCTTGTCGCAACGCTCCTCATCCTCTTCGTTGGGACTATTGCTGTCATGGCACTTGTGGGGGCGGTCATTGAGCGCTTTGCCTATCGTCCACTGCGCCGGGCACCACGACTTGCTCCGCTGATCACAGCGATCGGCGTGAGCTTTATCCTGCAGAACATCATCCAATTCACGTTCGGACCAACGATTGTCAAGGTTCCTCAGATTTTCCCAATCGAGTGGGTGATCATGGTTGGGGAGACACGTATTCCCCTGCTGAACCTCTTTGTCATCGCCTCGGCACTGATTCTGATGGTGGTGCTGCAGCTCTTCATCTCCCGCACCCGAACCGGTCGCGCCATGCGCACCACCTCTATGGACCGCGATGCCTCATCGCTCATGGGCGTTGATATCAACCGGACGATCATGATCACCTTTCTGATCGGGTCAGGCCTTGCCGGCGCAGCGGGGGTCGTCCACGGCCTCTACTACGGAAACACCAGCTTCGGCCTCGGGTTCCAGTCGGGCTTGAAGGCGTTCACCGCCGCAGTTCTCGGTGGCATTGGCAACACCGCAGGCGCCGCCCTGGGGGGTTTCCTCATCGCCTTCGTCGAAGTCGGCGCGGCAGCCTTCGGCTACGGTCGATGGGGTGGGGCGATCGTCTTCTCGCTCCTGGTGATCTTCCTGGTCTTCCGACCAACAGGCCTACTTGGCTCCCAGACGGGTGATCGCGCATGAGCCGCGCCGCTACCGCCGTCAACGAGCGGTTCGCCCCGGTGCGGAACTACTTCCGTAGGCACCGCAGCCTTGGCATTGCGGTTTCGGTGCTGCTGATCAGCATTGCTCTGCCGCTCATCACGCGTATTCCTCCATTTGACGGGATTCAGTCCACCAACGCGTGGGTAAACGCCTTCACTACCGCCGCAATCTACGCGGTGCTGGCGATGGGCCTCAATGTGGTGATCGGGTTCGCCGGTCTGCTCGACCTTGGCTACGCCGCATTCTTCGCACTCGGCGGCTACACCTACGCGCTTGTCGCCTCTCCGCTCCACGACATTCACCTGCCATTTTGGCCAATGCTTCTCGCAGGCGGCGTCGTTGGCGCGATCTTCGGTGTGTTGCTCGGCGCGCCGACGCTTCGACTGCGCGGTGACTATTTGGCGATCGTGACACTCGGCTTCGGCGAGATCGTACCGATCACACTTCTGAATGCCGACAAGTTCACGGATGGCACCAACGGTATTGGAGGAATTGACAAGCCGGTCATCCCAGGCATCTTGCAGTTCACTCTGACGAATCCATGGCCGATGTATGGCCTGGTGCTGATTATGTTCACCCTCATTGCAATCATGATTTACCGGCTCGAAGATTCGCGCCTTGGTCGAGCGTGGGATGCGATTCGTGAAGATGAGCTGGCCGCAGAATCTTCAGGGGTGAACACCGTCATCGCAAAGCTCCAGGCCTTCGCCGTGGGTGCCAGCATCGCCGGCATCATCGGCGTGGTGAATGCTGCGAAGCTTACGATCGTTGCCCCCGACCAGTTCCGCTTCGCCGTCTCTATCAGTGCTCTCGCCGCGGTGGTTCTAGGCGGCATGGGGAACACGATCGGCGTGGCTACGGGTGCATTCGTGATCTATATCTTCCAGAGCATCCTGTTGAAGCAGCTCAATACGCTCGTGGAAAACTTCAACATTCCAGTACTCAATCAAATTGACTTCCTCGAGTTCCAGTACGTGCTCTACGGCATTGTGCTCGTACTCATGATGCTCAAGCGACCACAGGGGATCTTCCCTGCACGTCGACGCATGCGTGAGTTCGCCCCCCTCAAGATTGGGAAGGGTGGCGTGAAGTGAGTGCAGCGAAAAGCGAACCAATGCTAAGAGCACGTGGCATCACCCGGAAGTTCGGCGGCCTCGTGGCCGTGAATAACGTGGACTTCGAGATTCCGCGCGGTTCGATCAGCGCGATCATTGGGCCAAACGGTGCAGGGAAGACCACCTTCTTCAACGTTATTGCTGGCATCTACGCCCCAACCGAGGGCACGATTGAGCTTGACGGGAAACTGTTGATCTCCCCTCCAACCGGTGCGGGGCGAGAGCCGATCCTCTTGGTCCTGCCAACCATTCCATTCATCGGCTTGGCGATCTACTTTCTGATGGTTGTCGGGGGCGACCTTGGACTGATCGAGGGTGTCGCCTCGGTCGCCGTGGCACTGCTTGGGTTTGTGGGCGCACTTCTCTTGAACATCGTTCGCCCCGCCTGGTACAACCGCTTCATCAAGCGCATCGGGGTGACTCGACCCGCTCGGCCGAACGACATGGTGGTGGCCGGTCTCGCGCGCACCTTCCAAAACATTCGCCTGTACAAGAGCCTAACGACGCTTGAGAACATCCTCATAGGCATGCATGTGCACCTGCACGGCACCTTCTTCGGCGGCCTTTTCAAGACCCGCCAAGTGCGCGAAGAGGAGGCGGCCGCTGAGCAGCGTGCACGCGAACTTCTCGCCTTTGTAGATCTTGCTGGCATGGAGAACGAGTTGGCGGCCAACCTTCCATACGGAAAGCAGCGTTTGCTCGAGATCGCACGTGCCGTTGCGAGCCGACCAAAGCTGCTCTTGCTTGACGAGCCAGCAGCCGGCATGAATCCGAAAGAGACCGAAGAGATGACCGCGCTGATCCGTCGCATTCGCGACGAGCTCGGCATCACGGTGCTTTTGATTGAGCACGACATGCGCGTGGTCATGGGAATCTCCGACCACATCACCGTTCTCGACCACGGCGAGAAGATCGCCGAGGGGCTGCCAAAAGAGATCCGTAACAACCCACAGGTGATTGAGGCATATCTCGGCCGCGGCGCCGCAGCGGGACACTGAGAGGAGTTGGGCGATGGCACCACTGCTTGAGCTAAAGGATGTGCACACGTACTACGGTGCAGTCCACGCCCTTCGCGGCGTCTCACTCACGGTGGAAGAGGGCGAGATCGTTACCCTGATCGGTTCCAACGGTGCCGGTAAGACAACAACGTTGCGCACCATCTCTGGGCTTGAACGCGCCCGCTCGGGAAGCATCAAGCTAAAGGGGAAGTCAATTGAGTCTGCAGAGCCGCATGACATTGTGCGTCTCGGTGTTGGGCACAGCCCTGAGGGCCGTCGCGTCTTCTCTCGCATGTCGGTGCGTGAGAACCTTGAGATGGGCGCATTTCTGCGAAAGTCTGGACCGGATGTTCAGAACGACTTCAAGAAGGTGTTTGAACTCTTCCCACGGCTCAAGGAGCGCGAGAGCCAGGCCGCAGGCACCATGTCGGGTGGCGAGCAGCAGATGCTCGCGATCGGACGCGCACTCATGGCCCAGCCAAAGATTCTATTGCTCGATGAGCCTTCCATGGGCTTGGCGCCAATCTTGGTGGAGCAGATCTTCGACATCATCACCGAGATCAACTCGCGTGGCACCGCGGTGCTGCTGGTTGAGCAGAACGCCATGATGGCGCTCGGCATTGCGAAGCGCGGCTACATCTTGCAGATCGGCGAGGTCACCCTCGAAGATAGCTGCGACAAGTTGGCGAAGAACCCGAAGGTGCGCGAAGCCTACCTCGGCGTCTAGCCGGCAATCTTTCGCAGCGCCGTAAAGAGGCGCCGCCCGTCACTTCGATCTGCAATCTCTTTCGGCATCTGCCCCGCTGTAGATCCGAGCAGCCGCTGATGTGCGGCGATCGCGTTGGCCAAGCCAGCGATGTGGCGCGTTGGCTTCGCGCCCCGCTCCCACCAGAGCCCGTCGATCATCACTGCCCCCGTCTCCTTCACGCGTCGTAGTTGAATGCGGCCAACGATCGCGTCGCCCGCATGGATCGGCATCACATATGGCCCGTAGACGCGCCTCTTCTCGGGCGTGTAGATCTCCCAGCGGTAGTGGAAGTTGTAGAGCGTCTCGAGGCGCTTCCGGTCGTGAATGAGCGGGTCAAGTGGTGAGAGCAGCGTGACGGCGTTCGGGTCGGCGGCCACCGGTCGTGTGCCGGCAGTGGCGCGCATCGCCGCTTCAAGGGCGAAGCGCTCCCCGCCGGGAATGCGCCATGGTCCTGGCAGCCCGTCGATCTCAATGTTGAGCAGGGCACCGCGCTCGGTGAGTCGACGCACCAACTCTTTACGCTTGAGCGGCCAGTCGGTCTGCACCCAAACGCCGTTCGCGGAGGCAAGCCCAAGATCACGATGCCGCGCCAAGAAGGTGTGTTCGATCTGCTCCTCTTCGGTGACACGGCGCTCCAGCACGTTGCGCGGGATCAGCCGCTCGGCAAGGTCGAACCAGCGGCGCGAGCCGTCGCGGCGCGCGAGGTGCAGCAGGCCCGCGAGCTGCAGCATTTCGAGGGCGGCGCGATAGGCGGGGGTTTGCCCCCATGACCAGGCGACAGATTTTGATGGACCAAAGTCAGCGACACTGAGCGGCCCCTCAGTGGTGATGCGCGACATGATCGTGTCGGCCCATGGCTTGAGGCGCTTGTAGGTGCCGTCGCGCCAGTAGCGCTCGCGACGCTTGTCGGCGGGGCGTCGGTAGTACGGGAGCTCACTGGCGGGCACGATCACCAGCACGCCGTTGTACTGCTCTACTAGGGCGCGGTGGGCAGGAACCTTGGCGTAGAGGAGTTCGTCTACCCAGCGTGGCTCAAACCCATCAATGCGGGCATGGCAGACGATCTCGTGGCTGCGACCTGCGAGGTCAACTGGATCGAATTGCAGCGATCCGAGCCGCTCAACCAGGGCAAGCACGGAGCCCTTACTGGCGGGGAGCTGGCGCGGGGGGAGGAGCATGTGGCGCTCGGCAAGGAAGCGGCGTGCCGCCGCCCTCGAGACGCGCAGTGGCGCGTCGCCTGCACTCATCTCAGTGCGACGCAGCCCCGCGTGCGATTGCGCGATTACGTGCCGTCACCATGATTGCCACACCGACCACAACCACAGCGCCACCGGCGATGAGCTGGGCGGAGATCGGCTCACTCAAGATGAAGCTGCCGGCAAGTACGGCGACCACTGGGTTCACGTAGGCATACGTCGAGACGAGGCCGAATGGCGCGACGCGCAGCAGCCACGTGTAGACGTTGTAGGCGATCAGGCTTCCAACGACGATGAGATAGGCGAGTGCAACGATGACGTCGTTGCCGAGTGCACCAAATTGCACGTTGTTCCACTCGCCGAGCAGGGTGGCAACGATGGCACCGCCCACGGATCCAGCGAGCATCTGAATGGCCACGGCGACCCGAGCGTCAGCTGGCGTTGCGGCCCCGCGCTGACTCCAGATGGAACCGGCGCCCCAGCTGAGCGGGCTAAAGAGGATGCAGGCGAGGCCGAGCGGATCGAGGCCAGCATCACCCGCATCAGGAGAGATAAGGATGATCACCCCCACAATGCCGACGGCGATGCCGAGGATGCTGAGCGGGGCGATGCGGTCTTTATAGACGACGCGCCCGATCACGGCGACCCAGATTGGCAGGAGGGCGATAAGCAGCGCGGTGATACCCGAAGGGATCGTCTGCTCGCCGAACGAGGTCACGCCGAGCCCGCCGACATTCAGGGCGAGCCCAACGATCGCCTGGTCGCGGATCTGCGCGCGGGTCAGGGAGCGCAGTGCATCGCGGGCGAAGAGGGCAACGAGCGCAAGCATGGCGAGACCGGCAACCGCAAATCGAATGAAGACCATGGCGAATGGCGGAATGGCCATACCCTGATCAGGGTCGACGACCACGCGAATGGCGAGGTAGGTGGTACCCCACACGATGTAGATCGTGAGCATCGCCAGAGCAATCGCCAGCGGGGCAGCGGCGGTTAGTCGCGGGGCAGACTTTGAAACCGTTTTTGCCATAGCGCTGATGCTAGCCGAGACGGATCAGACCTGCCCCGCTGCGCTCGCGTATCCTTCCACGATGCGTTCGAGTCGGCTCCCGTGGATTCTCATGGTCGTCATATCGGCGATCGGCTATGGGTCGGGCTCACTCTTTGCGAAGGCGATCTACCCAACTGGCTTTGACTGGCTCGACCTGCTGGTGTGGCGCCACCTGCTCGCCGCCCTCATCCTTGGCGCCATCGTCTTCGCGCTCCCAGCCGGCCGTGCGGCCCTTCGTGGCCTTACCCGCGAGCGTGCGCTCCGCTCGTTTGCCATCGGGCTCTTCTTCACCGCCAATGCCGCTACCTACTTCGGGAGCCTCACCTGGATTGACGCCTCACTCGCCGGCCTCATGACCTACGCCTTCCCTGCGATCGTTGCCGTGCTCTCGATCTTCTTTGCCCACGCTCCGTCAGGGCCACGTCCGTGGATTGCCCTCGCCATTGCCACCACTGGCGTTGTTCTTGGCGTGGGCGGCATCCCCGAAGCGAACGAGCCTGCGCTGATCGGCCTGGTCCTCGGCATCGCCTCGCCGATCATCTACAGCTGCTACATCATCCTCGCCGCACGTCTCGGCGGCGAAAGCAAGAGCGGCACCGGCGCGTCGAGTCGCGGAGGCACCTCGCCGCTCGCCGCCATTCCAATCAGCCTCTTCGGCACCGCCGTCGGCATGTTGCTACTGCGCGCCGCTCTCGGCCGCGACCTTCTACCAACGCCGATCCCTGACGCGGCCCTCCTGCCGATCATCGGCGTCGCGACTATTGCAGGGATCATTCCGATCGGTGCCTTCTACATCGGGGCACAACGGCTCGGCGCCGCGCGCGCAGCACTCATCAGCACCGTTGAGCCGATCTTTACGATCGTGGCAGCGGGGTACCTCTTTAGCGAGAGCCTCACCGCGATTCAGCTGGTGGGCGGGGCGCTGATCCTCGGCGCCGTGCTGGTGGCGGAGTGGGGGGCGATTCGAACCGCGCGGCCAAAGAGGGCCCCAATGCGCCCCAAGCGCAGTGTTACCAAGAATTAACAGAGCGGTTACACACCGTTAGCGTTCCGTATACATCGCTGCGTCAGTCTCGCACCGCGCCCCAAAAAAGATCGGCGGTTCGGCGCGACGCCGCGGAGGAGTTACGGTGCGAAACCTTACGAAGATCACAACCAGCCTGCTGATGGGCTTGGTGCTTGTGGCAGGACTTGCCGGTACGGCAAGCGCCTCAGCGCCAACGATTGATGCCGGATTCGGCAAGATCACCGGCTCAGGCGCAACCTTCCCGTGGAACCAGTACACCAAGTGGTTTGAGTACTACCGAAACTACGTCAACCCTTCCCGTTTCGGTACCAGCTCGGCCTCCAAGTTTGTTCTCGACTACACCGGTGGTGGTTCGAGCACCGGCATCAACAACTTCAAGGGTTCCGAGAGGATGAAAGACACCCAGATGTTCTCCGGTACCGACAGCGTGCTGACCTCGACGAACCGTTCTGACATCGACACCGCGCTCGGCACCGCCAATGACTACATCGTCATTCCGGCAACCGCTGGTCCAATTGCGATCGCTTACCGCTACGACGGACTGAAGCAGAAGGTCTCTGCCACGTCGACCCGTACGGTTGCCGCCACACTGCGACTCAATGGTGAGGTGCTCTGCGACATTTACAGCGGTACGATCACCAGGTGGAATGACCCAAAGATCAAGGCACTGAATCCACTCATCACCAACCTGACGAGCTCCACGATCATACTGAATGGTCGAAGCGATGGCTCCGGAACCACGTTCATCTTTGCATCGTATTTGGCCAAGTCGGCCACCGCAGCGCAGAAGAACTGCGGCTATGAGTCAAACTTCAGCAGCAATTCAAGCACCGCATTTAGTGCAACTGCGGGTACGTTCAAGCCAGTCAACACGCAGCCAGGCACCTACTTCGGTGCGATGCGCACCGCAAAGGGTGCTCGCGCAATCATCGGTGGAGATGGAAACGCGGGTGTTGCTGCAAACATTGCAGCAACGAACCGCTCAATCGGATACGTTGAACTTTCATTCGCTGCCGCTACAGGCCTGAAGACGGCTGCGCTTGAAACTAAGACGAAGTTCACTTCAGGTGCAAATCGTGGAAAGTTCAACTACGTGCTACCGAGCGCAACGGCTGCAACGGCTGCACTGACCGCTGCGGTAGCCACCGAGGATCCAATCAATCCCTCGACGAGCTACGTCCAGCCAGTCTTTGCTGCTGGGACAAGCTCGTATCCGATTGTCGGGTACTCATGGTTGATGGTCTACAAGAGCTGGGTATCTGGCGGCACCGGTGCCTCAAAGGCTCAGGTGCAGGGCCTCATCGCCTTCCTTAACTGGGCGCTGACGACCGGTCAGAGCAAGCTCTATGTATCGGACGGCATCGTTGGATACGCAGCGCTTCCCGTCGCCGCTCGAAACACGGCGGTGGCTCAGTTGAAGACGATCAAGTACGACGGCGTCGTACTCTGGCCATAATCTAACGTTGCGCTCGGGCGCATAAAGGTGAACCAGCGGGGGGCCGAAAGGCTCCCCGCTGGTGCGCTCTCTACAAGAGTCGGAGGAAAATCAAGAGAGATGTCAATCACTAAGGAGAATCGTTTCGGGTTCGGAGGAGGCATCCGGGTGGATGCCCTCTTCCGCATCCTATTCGGCTCCGCGGTGGTTGTCGCCGGGATCCTCCTGGCCGGAGTGGTGCTCTCGATGGTGGTCTCATCTCTTCCCGTGTGGAACATTCAATCTCCACTCTCCTTCGTCTTCGGCGACAGATGGGCTGGCGAGGTAATCCAGCCCGACGGCAGTGTCGTTGGCAATTACGGAGCGTTCGCAGTGATCTGGGGGACCGTAGTCTCCGCCCTAATCGCGATCATGGTTGCGGCACCGGTCGGCATCCTGGCCGCTGTGTACCTCGTCGAGTTCGCACCACGGCGCCTCGCCGCGCCACTCACCTTCCTTGTCGAGCTCATGGCCGCAATCCCCTCCGTCGTGATCGGGCTCTGGGCGGCAGGCGATCTATCAATGCGCCTTCGGGACTCGGTGGAGTGGTGGGTCGCAAGCACCCTCGGCAGCATCTTTCCGTGGCTTGCGGAAGACCCAGAAGCACCTGCCGCACAGAGTGTCTTTCGTGCTGGCATGGTGCTCGCCATCATGATTATTCCGATGGTGGTTGCCATTAGCCGCGAGGTAATTCGCTCAGTCCCACAGTCACTCCGCGAAGGGTTCATTGGCATGGGGGCGACCCGATGGGAGACGATTCGCCACGTCGTGCTCCCAGCGGCACGCATTGGGCTTACGGGTGCGGTGTTGCTGGCCCTTGGCCGCGCCGTCGGCGAGACCATCGCCGTCACCATGGTGATTGGCAACGCGGAGGGGATCCCCTCTAGCCTCTTCCTTCCTGGCCAAACGATTGCGTCAAAGATCGCGTCAAACTATGCCGAAGCTGGCACCCCAACTGAGACAGGCGCCCTTGCCGCACTCGGTATCTGCCTCTTCGCTGTCACATTCTTGCTCAGCCTCGCAATTCGCTTACTCGTCCGCCGGGCGGCACGCGGAGGAGGGCAGACATCGTGAGCGTGCTGCGTTTCACTGCCGCTGACCTTGTCAAAGCCCCTTCAGGGCGTGATGCCCGACGCAGGCGCGCAGACCGCTTTATGCGCGGAATCATGTTTGTGACCGCGGCGATTGCTGTGGTTCCTCTGATCGGGCTCATTACCTACATCATTACGAACGGGCTGCCATTCCTTACATCACAGCTCATCGTCAACAGCCCCCTAGATATTGAGCCTGGAGTTTCGAATGCGATCATAGGGTCACTGCAGCTTACGATTGTCTCCATCATTGTTGCGGCGCCAGTTGGTATTGCCGGTGGGGTATACCTCAATGAGTTCGCGTCACCGAGGGTCTCCTCCGCTGGCGAGTTGCTCATCGATGTGATGCTTGGCACCCCGAGCATCATCGCCGGACTCTTCGCCTTCCTGGTTGTGGTCCCGGCCCTTGGGTTCTCTGGGTACGCCGCGATCGTGGCGCTCTCGGTCCTCATGATCCCTATCGTGATGCGTACAACCCAAGAGGTGATTCGACTCGTTCCCGCTGGCGTACGAGAGGCCTCACTCGCACTTGGCATTCCAGTCTGGAAGACAACGATCTTCGTCACCTGCCGCACGGCAGCATCTGGTCTCCTGACGGGGGTTGTTCTCGCCGTAAGCCGTGGCCTGGGCGAAACAGCACCGCTGCTGCTCACTGCGAAGGGCACGAACGATACAGAGATCCTAAACTTCGGCTCAACAATGAACGCCATGCCGATCGTGATTTATCGCTATTCAAGCTCGCCCGATAGCTTGCTAATCGGCCAAGCATGGGCGACGGCACTTGTGCTTCTCGTGATCGCACTCACACTGAACGTGTTGGTTCGGTTCCGCACCGTCAATAGCCGGGTAGCGTAGTCATGGCAGAAGAGAAGGGGAAGAGGATGAAACGCTCAGAAGTAAACACCGCTGCGTCAACTCAGACGACGGAGATGACATCGCCCGCGGATCGGACCGCTGATGCAGCTGCCAAGACGACGGCAGGAAGCCTCAACCTACAGAATCTTGAAGTGTTCTACGACAAGTTCCGCGCAGTGAATAATGTGTCGCTCAGCATCGAGCCAAAGAGGGTCACCGCGCTGATCGGCCCATCGGGTTGTGGGAAGTCTACGCTGCTGCGCGCAATCAACCGCATGCACGAAACGATTCCGAACGCAACGGTAAAGGGCACAATCACGCTGGATGGCATTGATGTCTATGGGCCAATTGTCGACCCTGTTCGAGTCCGTCGCGTGATCGGCATGGTCTTCCAGAAGCCGAACCCATTTCCAACAATGTCGATTTTCGGCAATGTGGCCAGCGGGCTGCGCCTCGCGGGCGCCTCAAGCAAGGATGAAATCGCAGGGATCGTGGAAGAGTCACTGAAGAAAGCTGCGCTCTGGAACGAGGTGAAGGATAAGCTCAATGAGCCTGGCACCTCACTCTCCGGCGGCCAGCAGCAGCGCCTCTGCATTGCGCGTGCGATTGCCGTTCGCCCAGAGGTGATCTTGATGGATGAGCCGTGCTCCGCGCTCGATCCGATCGCCACGCTCAAGATTGAAGAGTTGATTCGGGAGCTCCGAACGGAGTACACCATCGTCATCGTGACGCACAACATGCAGCAGGCTTCGCGCGTCTCCGATTCGACCGCGTTCTTCAGCATGGGTGAAGATCGCGGCGGATACCTCGTGGAGAGCGGCCTCACGCCACAAATCTTTACCGCGCCGACACAGCAGCTGACCGAAGACTACGTGGCAGGGCGATTCGGTTGAGCTTCGTTCGTCGATCGTTGGCGCTATCGCTCTCCGTGCTGTTGGTTGCTGCCTGCCGCCCTGGCGTTCCAGGGGAAGCTACGCCAAGCGCCTCGTCGATCGCCGGCGCGCTGGTTCCAAGTCAACCCATGAGCGTCGTGTACCACCTGCCTGGCGCTCCGAGCGGCCTACACGCCCCATTTGCGTTCCTGACGCAGGAGGAGGCACTCGCCGCTGCTGAAATCTCGGTGAGCATCGCCACACCGACGGCCGGGGTGGACCCATTTTTGGGCGCTGACGATCCATCAACCGTCGACCTGTATGTTGCTTCGCCAGCCGCTGCGCTCAGCGCGCGGGAGGCGGGCAGCGACCTTGTGCTGATCGCAGGGCTTGCGCAGCAGTCAGACTGGCGCCTCGTGACACCAGTCACCTCTGGAATCAGCGATACCGCTGGCCTCGCTGGTCAGAGCATCTTCGTTCATGGCCTGCCGGGCGATGCCGCCACGGCGCTCGCCGCCCTCTCGGCTGCGGGGGTAGACCTTGCGTCACTCTCCCTGACGTACGCCACCGACCTCTCGTCGTCGTTTGATCCCATTCCAATTCTTGACGGTACCTACGCGGCTGCCATCGTCAGCTCCGTTGATGGCTGGCCCCGCCTGGTTCAGGGCCCAGACCCAGTGACGGGCGCGAGCGTTGGCATGAAGGGGCTCGTTGAGTTCCCGATCACGCCTACAAGCTTGGACTCAGGGCTTGCCATCTGGGCTCACGCCTCGGCTCTCGCATCCGATAACGCGAAGATCGCTGCCGCTGCATCGCTCGTTGCTCTAGCAGAGGCACTCGCGTTCTGCCGTGACTCCATCGAAGATTGTGCCGCACTGTTCCTCGGAATCGGCACATCGGATCAAGATCAAGAGACGTTGGTGTGGAGCGTCAATGCGCTCAACAGTCAGCTATGGCCGAACGCTAACGGCGTACTCTCGATTGACACCGACGGCATCACCAACGCTGTTACCACTGCAGTTGCTGCCGGCGTACTCAAAAATCAATTCAAGAGCGAGTACGTGGACGGTTCGGTCTTGGCTCTCGCTGAGCTGCATTGGCCGGCGGACTTCGATCGCAACGGTGAGGGCTGGACTATCCTGGCTCTGGAGATCCCGCTCTACTAGACTCTGCGACGGACTAAGCGATCACCTGATGGCAGGCACGGCAGCGCGCCTCATACGTATCGTCACCGGCCATGCCACCGATCACGATCAGTTCGTCGTTCGCGCTCGCAGGCTTTCCGTCACGAAGGCGCTGTGTTCGGGTCGCTTCGTTCCCGCATACGACGCAGATTGCTGAGAGCTTCGTCACCTCATCTGCAAGGGCGAGCAGCTCTGGAATGGTCGCAAACGGTCGCCCAGCAAAGTCTTGGTCGAGCCCGCTGACGATGACGGTTCGCGGAGCCGCAACGATCTCTTCAATGATGGCGGGGAGCTCCGGGCCGAAGAATTGGGCCTCTTCAATGGCAACGGCGTCAGGATTGATGCGAGTGACCTCGTTGCGAATCGCCTGAGCGTCAGGGGCAACAACACTTGGGAAGCGAGTGCCAGTGCGGCTCACAACCTCACCCGGGGCAACTCGAGTGTCGCGCGCGGGCGTGATCAAGAGAACACTTTGACCAGCGATTTGACGTCGGGTAAGGAGGCGGACGACCTCAGCGGTTTTCCCGCTGCTCATGCAGCCAGCGATGACGTGGAGCCAAGGTCGACGTGGGATAGCCATGGCGGGAATCGTAGCGGAACGGGCGCACCCCCCAAGTTACCCCCTAAACTGCGGGAATTCGTGCTCAGATCACCCAAGGAGACGGCGATAACAATTCGTTAACAATGTTATCGGAGAGTGATCTCATCGGACACGTTTGTGCCCGGTGCGAGGGAGCCCCTCGCAACACATTTGGATGAGAGGAGCACCATGAAGAGCACCATGAAGAAGCTCAGCGTGGCCGCCGCGGCCGCCCTGTTCATCGCCGCCTGTGGCGGTTCAGCAGCCAGTCCTTCAGGACCCGCCCTGACCGGCGATATCTCCATTGACGGCTCGAGCACCGTTTATCCAATCACCGAGGCCGTTGCCGAAGAGTTCCAGAACGCGAACTCGGGCGTGCAGGTCACCGTCGCCTTCTCGGGCACCGGTGGTGGCTTCAAGAAGTTCTGCGCAGGCGAGATGGACGCCAACAACGCGTCCCGCCCAATCAAGACGAGTGACAAGCCTGGCGACGATGGTGTCGCTGGAACTGCCGATGACGTCCTCTCCGAGGCAACGATCTGCAAGAACGCCGGCATCGAATACATCGAGCTGAAGGTTGCTCTTGACGCGCTTGCCGTTGTGGTGAGCAAGGAGAACACCTTCGTTGCCTGCCTCACCACCGACGAGCTCAAGGCAATTTGGGATCTCGATTCGAAGGTTGAGACTTGGGCTGATGTTCGTGCTGAGTGGCCAGCCGAGAAGATCGACCTGTATGGCCCTGGCGCAGACTCCGGAACCTTTGACTACTTCACGGAAGTGATCAACGGCGAGGCGAAGCGCTCGCGCTCCGATTACACCGCATCCGAGGATGACA
>JBILBX010000063.1:0-4986 GCA_044353495.1 Candidatus Limnocylindrus sp.
AGACCGTGGTGACTGTAAGCGCTGCTCTGCTCCACCCGTGATCGGGGCGGACGGTCGAGGATCTCTTCCACGAGCGACGCGAAGGGGGAGTCTACGCACCCTGCCGCTCCCCTGTCAAACGGGGGGCCCGTGCGGGGCCGTGCGGGGTGATTCGTGCTTACCACGGAGGGGTCGCGTGTTACAGCGGGCTCGACTCCACGAGGAGTAGGACGCCCGCTGCGGCGGCCAGGGAGGCGACGGCGAGAGTGGCTCCGGCGGCGGCGGGCTCCACGCTCGTGGCCACCATATAGATAAGGAGGGCGATGAGGCCAGCCAGCACGACTTTAAGGAGGCGGAGGAGGAGCTCGACGATTAGGTGGCTCATGCCCCTACTCTACGCCCCGCCGCTCTTCGAGGCTACGCAGGATTGTTACAGCGTCGGCATACTGGAGGTCCGCCCCGAAGGGGAGGCCGCGGGCCATCGAGGTGATGGAGGGGACCTTGGAGCCGAGGCGCTCCTGCAGGTAGAGAAGTGTTACATCGCCCTCAGGGGAGGGGTTGGTGGCGATGATCACCTCGCGGATGGGGCTCCCCTCGGCTGCGGCGGCATCGACCCGCTCAAAGAGCTCCTTCATGCGGAGCTGGCCGGGGCCGATCCCCGACATGGGTGAGAGGGCACCGTTGAGCACGTGATAACGACCTCGGAAGGCCCCCGTGCGCTCAATGGCGACCAAGTCGAGCGCCTCTTCGACCACGCAGAGGAGGCCGAGGTCGCGGGAGGTGTCGCGGCAGATGCGGCAGCGCTCCTCGTCGGAGACGTGGCCGCAGATGGCGCACGGTCGGGTGTTCGCCCGCATGGCGCTGATCGCCCCTGCGAGGGCGAGCGCCTCGGGTTCGGGGGTGCGCAGCAGGTGGAAGGCGAGCCGCTCGGCGGTGCGAGGGCCGACCCCTGGGAGTCGGGAGAGGGCCTCAATGAGCCGCTCGACGGAGCTCGGCAGCGCGGCGCCGTTGCTCACTCCTTCCAAACCTCACGGAGTGCCGTGTCGGGATCGAGCTCACCGAACTGAATGACGATCTTGCGCCCGTAGGCCTTGTCGGCGAGCGACTCAATGCGCTCCCGCTTCGCCTCGGCGCGCTGGCGCAGGAAGCTCTTCGTGGGCGGGTAGCTGAGCACGAGGGTATCGCCGTTGAGCGTGGGTCGGGCATCCGCGAGGAGCGGCTTGGTGGCCGGATCGGCGCTCGCGAGCATGGCGCCCCACTCCCCGGTTGCTGGCGGGGCGGGCGGAGTTGCAGGGGCGGCGGCTGGAGTTGGCGCAGGGGCGGCTGCGGCGACACGAGCCGGTGCAGGAGCCAGCGCGGCGACGGGGGCCGCGAGGGCGGCGCCCCCACTAAGAAGGAGAAGCTCGAGGCCGAGGCGCAGATCAGCATCGCCGCGACCGGTTTCAATGCGGCGCAGGGCGTTGGCAAGACCGAGGAGGGCCTCGCGCGTACGACCGGCGAGGCCGATGGTGGCGCCGCCACCGTCGGAGAGGTCGAGGCCGGCGGGGAGCTTGGCGGCGTCGCCAGGCACGGTGCCGCCCCCAGCAAGCGCGGCGTGCAGGCCGCGACGGACGAGGTCGGTGAGGCGGTCGGCAATGATGCGGGGGTCGCGGCCGCGCGCCTCGAACTCGGCGAGGATCGCGAGACCCGCTGGTGCGTCGGCGTCGAGGATGGCACAGGCGAGACGCTCAATGCGGTCGGCGCCGGGGAGGCCGAGGAGCTCTTCGACGTCGGCCGCCTTCAGTGGGTCGACCCCTGAGGAGAGGAGCTGGTCGAGCATCGACTCGGCGTCGCGCATACCGCCGTCGGCGAGGCGGGCCAGGAGCTCAATGGCGGCCGGCTCGGCGACTCGCTTCTCGGTTACGAGGATGGCTTCAAGCTTGGCGGCGATCTCGGCGCGGGCGATCGGGCGGAAGTCGAAGCGCTGCAAGCGCGAGAGCACAGCAGGTCGAATCTTTGAAGGATCGGTCGTACAGAAGATGAAGACGATCCCTGGTGGCGGCTCCTCGAGCCACTTCAGCAGGGCATCCCAAGCGTCATTGGTGAAGCGATGCACCTCGTCGAGGATGAGGACCTTGCGCTTCAGGTCGGTTGGCGGGTTGGTAATAAGGGGGATCAGGTCCTCGCGCACGTCGTCGATGCGGTTCGAGGTGGCGGCGTTCGATTCGACCACGTCGAAGGTGGCTCCCTCTGTAATGGCGATGCAGGAGCGGCAGGTGCCGCAGGGCTCGCCCTCGGCTGGAGCGAGGCAGTTCAGCGCCTTGGCAACGATGCGGGCGGTTGAGGTCTTGCCGGTGCCGCGTGGGCCAACAAAGAGGAGCCCGTGGCCGAGTCGGCCGTCGGCGACGGCACGGCGGAGGGTCTTGGCGATCGGGTCTTGGCCGCGCAGCTCGCCGAAGGTGGTGGCGCGGTAGCGGCGATAGATTGCCAGCTGCTCCGTCATGCTCCCCTCCCCTTCTCTCCGTGGCGCCGTTGACAACTTTTCAGTGCCGCCGGCCGAGCCATCCGCTGCGCCCGCCGCGATCCGCTTAGCGCTGCTTCCTTCCGGATCTGACGCGGTTCACAGAGCGTCGTCGCGCGGAGTCCGACCGACGGCACGGCGATCATAGACGACCCGACGCACTCCGATCGCGCAACGGTCACCCCCGCCGTGAGCGCGCCAAGGCACTCTACGGAGAACGCCCGATTGGGCGATTGAGAGCGGATTGGAGCGCGATTATGGGACACACCGTCGACCTTCATGCATACGGAGTGACAGCGGAGCGCGGCTTCCTCCCCATCGCCGACCCGAGCGCCGCCATCCCGCTCGCCAATGCCGAGTGGCACGAGACGGCGCGCAATCTACCGAGCCTGATTCCAACGGGCCGCATCCGCGAGATCATTGAGGCGCTCCCACCCTTCCGCGCCGATCTGCTGAATACCGAAGAGGATCTTGAGGCGGCGATGCGCACGTTGAGCTATCTCGGTCAGGCGTACGTGTGGGGCCAGCCAGAGGCGCCGACCGCACTCCCCGCCGGGCTCGCCGTGCCGTGGCATGAGGTCGCAGCGGCGATTGGCCGCGAGCCGATCCTCTCGTATGCCAGCTACGCGCTCTGGAATTGGCGTCGTATTGATGAGGATGGCCCGATTGCGCTCGGCAACATCGCGCTCCTGCAGCACTTCTTGGGCGGGCTCGATGAGGCTTGGTTCATTCTGATTCACGTTGACATTGAGCGACGTGCAGGCGCGGCGCTCGCCGCAGGTGCACGCGCACAAACGGCGATCTCGGCGGGCGACGATGCCAACGCCACCGTTGCGCTGAGCGAGCTTGGTGATGCACTCGACGGCATTCTCGCAACCATGCAGCGCATGCCAGAGTCGTGCGATCCGTATGTCTACTACCACCGCGTGCGGCCGTACATTTTCGGCTGGCACAACAACCCCGCCCTGCCAGGTGGCTTGGTGTATGAAGGGGTCACCGCCTATGCGGGTAAGCCGCAGTCGTTCCGCGGTGAGACGGGTGCGCAGAGCACCATCGTGCCCTGCCTCGATGCAGTGCTCGGCGTGGAGCATGCCCCCGATGAGCTGCGCACCTACCTGATGGAGATGCGTCGCTACATGCCGGTAAAGCACGTTGGACTGCTCGAAGCATTTGAGGCGGGCCCAACTGCGCTCAGCCGCGTTACTGCACTCGGTGCAGCCGCGCCGGCGGGGCTCGTGGCGGCGCGCAATCGTGCCGTTGATCTGCTGCGCGCCTTCCGCGCGTTGCACCTGGAGTACGCCGCGACGTACATCAATCGCCAGGCTGCGGCGGCAACGGGGAACCCAACGGATGTTGGCACCGGCGGCACGCCGTTCATGAAGTACCTGAAGAAGCACCGCGACGAGACGGAGTCTTCGCTCACCAAGAGCTAAGGCTTAGCGGCCGACGAGACTCCGCAACACGAAGCGCAGGTTTGCCGGGCGTTCCGCCATGCGGCGCAGCGAGTACGGCCACCAGTCAGGACCGTACGGCGTATAGATGCGCACGCGCCAACCGTTGGCAACGAGTCGCTCAGCGAGCTCGGAGCGCACGCCGTAGAGCAACTGGATCTCGCCGCGCGCCTGAGCAGCTGCGCCGAGCTTCGAGATGATGCGGTCGTCGTGCGTGCCGAAGGCAAGTGGAAGCGGCGAGGCGAGGAGTCGTTCTGCCAGAGAGAGATAGGCCGAATTCACCGCCTCCATATCCCCGACTCCCTCTGCGCCTGGGTCGTATGCACCTTTGACGAGTCGCACTGGAATACCTGCAGCAATGAGTCGCTCCACATCTGCGCCGGAGCGTTGCATGTTGGCCTGCACCACGGCGCCTACCGGGCGACCGGCGGCGCGAGCGGTGGCAACGATCTCGTGCATTTCGTCGAGGCTATTTGGGTACTCCGCATCAACGCGCACGAAACCGTTCACGCTCTGTGCGGTTGCCAAGATTCGATCGAGGCGCTCCGCAGCACGTGCACTCCCCTCGCCGAGGCCGATAGCGGTGAGCTTCACGCTGACATTCGGCTCGAGGCCGGCTGCGGCTTGCGCGGTGAGGAGTGAACTCGCATCGGTGGCATACGCATCTGCCGCCGCGCCCGAGGAGGCCTCACCAAGTCGGTCGAGGGTGACGGTGAACCCGCGACGCTTCAGATCGAGTGCGACCTCAACGGCGACGGGGATAGTGTCACCGGCGACGAAGCGACGAACGGATCGGCGGCCCCACGCGGTGCGCTGTACGAGCCGGCCCAACGCTGCCGCGCGACTCATGCGCAGGAGTACGGTGCGGCTGAGGGCGAAGAACGGATTCACGTCTGAATCCTAGCGCGGGTTCGGCGACTTAGGGGCGATCGCGAAGGCGAATCAGGGCGGCGACCGCCTCGTCAACCGACCAGACGACCTCGCCCGATGCGCGGATCGCGCCGACCACGAAGAGGTTGATGCCGTCGGCGGGGACGAGCCCCTTACGGCGCGCCA
>JBILBX010000064.1:0-4972 GCA_044353495.1 Candidatus Limnocylindrus sp.
GCCAGATAGGCACGGCTAAAGCGCCGGCAGGTACTGCAGTCGCACAACGCATCGACGGGCTCCTGCTCATCGAGGTGCCGCGCGTTGCGCAAGTTGAGGCGCCCCCCGGTAACCCAGGCCTGCCCATTGCGGGCAACCCGAGCGGGCAGGACGGAGTCGAAGAGATCAACGCCGCGCAAGACGGCCTCCAGCAGATCGACGGGTGATCCGAGGCCCATCAGGTAGCGGACACGGGTATCCCCCTCCAACGCAGCGACTGTTGCCTCAATTGCGGTGTTGCGCTGCTCTGGGGTTTCATCCCCCGCCAATCCACCAAGGTTGATGCCATCGAATGGAAGTGAGCGAATGTAGGTGGCTGATTCGGCGCGCAACTCGGGGTTGATCCCGCCCTGCGCAATGCCGAAGAGCGCCTGGCCCGGACGGTTGTGCGCTCGCAACGAACGAACCGCCCAACGATGCGTGCGATCCATTGCGCGGCGCACCTCACGGTCGGTACTCCCCTCTGGCATCACCGGCTGATCAAAGGCAACAGCGATGTCGGGGCCGAGCGCCTGCTGCACCTCGATCGATCGCTCCGGGGTAAAAAGGTGCATAGAACCATCGAGGTGACTGCTGAACTTCGCACCCTCTTCGTTAATGCGCATCAGCGGCCCGAGGGAGACCACCTGGAAGCCACCCGAGTCGGTCAGGATCGGTCGATCCCACTGCATGAACTCGTGAAGACCGCCGAAGCGCTGCACCCGCTCATGTCCTGGGCGCAGATAAAGGTGATACGTGTTCGCCAAAATGATCTGCGCGCCAAGTGCTTTCAGATCGTCTGGATCGAGCGACTTTACTGTGGCATTCGTACCGACAGGCATGAAGTCTGGGGTTTGAACGACTCCGTGCCCTAAGCGCAGTTCGCCCGCACGAGCGCGCGATGTCTTGTCCTGTGCGGTAATCGTGAACTGTGCGGCGCCACCGGCGCGCGCTGGCAGCGTGGCCGGATCAGAGAGCGCAGCGAACTGTTCTGATCGGCTCAGCGCTTCCCCCAGAGTGAACCCGCGTCTTTGCCGAGATGGGCGCGGGCAGCTTCAGTGACAACACGACCCTGTGGCGTGCGATCAATAAAACCGATACGCAGTAGGTACGGCTCAAAGACATCTTCCAGCGCATCGGCGGACTCTCCGAGCAGCGCCGCCATGGCGGCAACGCCGACTGGTCCCCCATTGAACTTGTCAATCATGACGGTCAGCAGCTTTCGATCCGTCGCATCAAGTCCCGCCTCGTCGATCTGCAGGCCCTGCAGTGCCGTTGCGGCCGCCTCAACGGTGATGTTCGTGGAACCAGCTACCTGCACCTCATCGCGAACGCGGCGCAAGAGGCGGTTTGCGACCCGCGGTGTGCCGCGACTGCGTGCTGCGATAAGCGTGGCGGCGTCAGCGGCGATCTCAATCCCGAGGATGCCGGCGGAGCGGCGGACGATTGCCGCGAGGTCACCATCATCGTAGAAGTCGAGTCGCTGCACAGCACCGAAACGATCGCGCAGCGGCGAGGAGAGCATGCCGACCCGTGTTGTGGCACCAATGAGGGTGAATGGCGCAATGTCGAGTCGCAACGACTGCGCCGAACCACGGTTGCCGATGACGATGTCAATCGAACGATCTTCCATCGCGGGGTAGAGCACCTCTTCAACAGCTCGGCCGAGGCGGTGGATCTCGTCAATGAAGAGCACCTGACGTGGCGTGAGGTCGGTGAGGATCGCCGCCATCTGACCGCCGTGTTCGATGGCGGGACCTGAGGTGAAGCGAATCTCTACTCCGAGCTCCTTAGCAACAATCGCTGCCAGAGTGGTCTTGCCGAGCCCTGGAGGTCCGTGCAGTAGGAGGTGGTCGGCAGCCTCTCCGCGTTCGCGCGCCGCCTGCAGCAACGTGGTGAGCGAGCGCTTCGCCTCAACTTGGCCGATGTACTCGCCGAGTGATGCGGGGCGCAGCGTGGTTTCGGCGCTCAGTTCCGCGGCGTCGGTGCGCGATTCGCCGCTCATGCGCGCTCCTTGAGGGCGGCGCGCAAACGGTCTGCGAGCGGCGCGGTTGCGAGTGCAGCGTTGGCAGAGACGGCAGCGGCCATCTCCTTTGCCTCTCTGGCTGGGAAGCCGAGGCTACGGAGGGCGCCTTGCAGGTCACGATCTGCATCGCCCTTGGCACCCATCTCGGCCTCTGCAGATGCCTCTCGGCTCATACGGTCACCGAGTTCCACAATGATGCGCGCTGCGAGCCGCTTCCCTACTCCGGGCGCCTTAGCGATGAGCGCCTCATCGCCGTCGACCAGCGCACGGCGCAAGAGATCTGGACCGTGCGTTGCAAGGAGGGCGATGGCTACCTTTGGCCCCACACCGCTCACATCGAGCAAGGTGGCGAAGAGGCGCGCCTGATCACGTGTGGGAAAGCCAACAAGCGCTTCACTGTCTTCACGGACGATGTGGTGCAGATAGAGCTCAAGCACTGCGCCTTCGGTTGCCGTGCCCAAAACTGCTGGAAGCGTGCGAATACGCAGGCCGAGACCGTTTGCACTGATCACCACGGCATCATCTTCCACCCAGAGAACTGAGCCGCGGATGTGGGCGTACATGACTACGACCTCCCAGCGCGCAGGGCGGCACGTACGGCACGATCAAATCCACTCTCCGCTGCAACCGCCGCGGATGCAGAGCGATCAAGACGCGACGAGCCGGATCGATGCTCAGGTTTTCGTGCGCCAGCACCCCAGAGCGCCAGAGCGAGCGCATCCGCCGCATCGTCTGGGGTTGGCGCGGCCTGCAGCGCGAGCAGCTTCGTAATCGCTTTGGTTACTGCCGCCTTCGTTGCACGGCCCTCTCCAGCAATCGCGCGCTTCATCTCGGAAGGCGTCGCTTCGACCACTTCAATCTTGTTGTCTGCAGCAATGAGAAGCGCCACTCCGCGCACGGCACCGATCGCCACAGCGGATTGCACGTTGGATTGCGAAAAGATGCGCTCAATGGCAATTCGTTCTGGCTTGTGCTGCTCAATGAGGCCCGTGATCCCATCCCGCAACATGGTGAGTCTCTCGCCGAGCGTCAGCGTTGCGGCGGTGCGGAGTGCGCCATGCGCAACATGTACTGGGCGTGCACCGCCAGCATCTACAACACCCCAGCCGAACGTTGCCGTTCCCGGGTCAAGTCCCAGGACGCGCATCTTCATCCAGCGATCTCGGCAAAGACCTCGGGCGGGACCTCGAAGTTCGCCGTTACGCGCTGCACATCGTCGAGCTCTTCGAGTGCATCAATCAGCTTGAAGTTCTTACGTGCATCATCGGCTGACACCTCGACGGTGGATTTCGCCACGATGCCTGACTCAGCGCTCTTTACCTTGATGCCGGCGGCTTCAAGGGCACCCTGAACGGCGTGGATCTCTTGTGGGTCGGAATAGACGAAGACGGTGCCTTCATCAGCTTCAACATCAGCGGCACCGGCCTCGATCGCCGCCTCCCCGACTGCCTCGAACGAACCGATGCACTCGATCACGCCACGAGCCTCGAACTGCCACGCAACGGCGCCGCTGCTCGCCAGAGCGCCACCAGACTTCGTAAAGAGGCTGCGCACCTCAGACGCTGTGCGGTTGCGGTTGTCCGTGGCCGCCTCGACGAGCACGGCGACTCCCCCTGGGCCATACCCCTCGTACACAATCTCTTCGTAGGCGTCGCTCTGCCCAAGGCCAGCGGCGCGCTCAATGGCACGCTTGATGTTGTCGTTCGGCATGTTGAGCCCACGACCCTTATCAATTGCGAGGCGCAGGCGCGGATTTGCGGCGGGGTCTGGGCCGCTAATGCGAGCGGCGATGGTGATCTCGCGCGACACCTTGGTGAATTGGGCAGCGCGCTTCGCGTCGGTCGCCCCCTTGGCGCGCTTGATCGTTGACCATTTTGAATGTCCTGACATGCGGGGAGTATAGGCGAGGCGAGCGCACTCCCCCCTGGGATTAGGGGTTAGGCGCGGCGGAGAAGACGGTAGTCGCGGCGCCCCTTGCGCAGCAGGAGCGAGCCGTCGGCCAGCGGCGCAAACGAGGAGGCTGCCGCGGCGCCATCAGGCGCAGGGGCGCCGTTGACGCTCACGCCCCCCTGCTCAATCAGTCGGCGCGCCTCACTCTTGGAGGTCGCAAGTCCGGCGGCGATCACCAAGTCAACCAGGTTCGCTTCCGCAGCGTCGGGTAGGCCACTCGTTGGGAGCTCATCCGCCAACATTGCCAGCGCATCACTTGTCAGCGCTCGCAGGTCGGGGGTGCCCCCTTCGCCGTCGCCAAACAGCGCATCGGCGACGTTCGCGGCGCGAGCCTCCACATCGGCCCCGTGTACCATGCTCGTCACAGAGCGCGCGAGGTGGCGCTGGGCTCGACGGGCGGCAGGATTCTCGGCATGCCGCGCCATTAGTGCTGCACTCTCAGCAACGCTCTCGAGGGTGAAGCGATGCAGAAGCGATGCGATCGACTCGTCATCCTGCTCCATCCAGAACTGCCGGAAAGCGAAAGGGCTTGTCCGGGCTGGGTCTAGCCAGACGGCACCCTCGGCGGTCTTGCCAAACTTCGCGCCGCTCTTGGCGAGCAGTAGTGGGTAGCAGAGCCCAAACGCGTGCGGCGCACCATCGGCGTTCTCGCCCTCCGTTCGCCGAATGAACTCTGTTCCGGCCGTGATGTTCCCCCACTGGTCAGAGCCGCCCATCTGTAGCTCCACGCCATGCAGCTTTCGCAACATCATGAAGTCGTAGCTTTGGAGCAGCATGTAGCTGAACTCGGTGAATGAGAGACCGCCCTCAAGTCGTGTCTTTACGCTCTCCTTAGCGAGCATGTAGCCAACCGTAAGGTGCTTCCCTGTGTCGCGCAGGAAGTCGATGAGCCCAAGATCGCCAAGCCAACTCAGGTTATCCAGTAACAGCGCGCCACTCTTCCCTGAAAAGTCAACGAGATTGGCCAGCTGAGCACCA
>JBILBX010000068.1:0-4695 GCA_044353495.1 Candidatus Limnocylindrus sp.
TCGCACTCTCTGAATACGACGCCGCTGTCTTGGTTGGCGAGCCTCGTGCCGCCGCTCTCTTTGAGGCGTCACGCGCTGCAGATGCAACGATTGACGCTAAGACTCTCGCCAACTGGGTAACCGGCGAGTATCTTCGGGCAGCAAACGAGGGGGCTGCGGAGCCAGACTCAGTGCAATTCGCCGCGCTCATTGGTGCCGTCTCTCGTAAGGAGATCAATGGCACCACAGGGAAAGAACTCTTCGCCGAACTGCTCGGGGGCAGCTTTGATGTGAGTGCCGCGATCGCCGAGCGCGGCCTTGGGCAGATCAGTGACGACGGTGTGCTCAAAGCGCTTGCCGCGGAAGTGCTCGCCGCGAATCCGCAGGCACTCGCCGACTGGAAGGCAGGGAAGCAGCAGGCGATGGGCTTCTTGGTTGGCCAAGCAATGAAGGCGAGCAAGGGGCGTGGCGACGCGGCGCAACTTGGAGCCGTTTTCAAGACCCTGCTGGACGCCTAAGTGCTCGACCTTGTTCGTCTCTTCGTGGGCGGCATCGGTATCGCAGGATTTGTCTATCTCGCTCGTCGGCTCCCCCCACTGCTCAAAGCGCGAACGGAGTGGGCGAACCGCGTCGGCGCAGCAACGCGCTATGAGGCGTGGCGCGGCACCCCGGGGAGCGGCCCCGACCTTGCCGATCGTCTGGAGGGTGAACTTATCGCCAATCGATTGCGTCGCTTGGCGGGCGTTGGCGCTGCCTCAATCGCTGGGGTGCTACTCGCCCTCTTCGCCTAGGTTGACTGCGAAGGTTATTCGCCCGGACCAGTAATCCCGAGGCGTGGCATCTCAATGGCGGGGCAGCGATCTTGCACAAAGTGAATGCCAGCCTCGGCGGCGATCAGTGCCGCGGCGGGACTGATGATTCCAAGCTGCAGCCAGAGGCCGCGCGCGCCAATCGCGACCGCCTCGCGAGCGACCTCCTCGCACTCCTCGGAGCGCCGGAAGACATCGACGAGATCGATCCGTTCGCCAACTGGAAGCGAATCCGCAGCGGCACGGAGCGTTGGGAAACAGGGGAGACCTGCGACTCCGTCGCGCAGTGCCTCTGGCATCGGGTTGATCGGCAGGATCTGCCAGCCGGCTGCTACCAGCGTGCGCAGGACGCCGTGTGAGGGGCGGTCCGGGCGGGGGGAGGCGCCCACGATCGCGATGATCCGGCTCTCGGTCAGCATGCGGCGCATGAGCGCGTCCACTGCGGCAGGCTCAGGGGCGCACCCTTCGGTCGCCTCTATGGCTGCCCGTAGTCGTGCGCGTTCCTGCTCATCCATAGGGGGATAGTACGCCGATCGCTAGACTGCCCCACGTGAGCGCCAAGCCTGACTTTACGCACCTCCACGTCCACAGCGAGTTCAGCCTGCTCGACGGCATGAGCAACCTGGAGGCGCTGATGGAGGAGACGAAGCGCCTCGGGATGGACTCCATCGCCCTCACCGACCATGGCGCCCTCTACGGCTCGGTCCAGTTCGTGCAGGCAGCAAAGCAGTTTGGGATCAAGCCGATCATCGGTGTCGAGACGTACGTTGCCCGCCGTGGGATGCGCGACAAAGAGGGGAAGGCCGACCAGCAGCCATTCCACTTGATTGCCCTCGCGACCAGTGGCACGGGCTACCGCAACCTCTGCCGGATCGTCACCGACGCCCACCTTGATGGGCTCTACTACAAGCCACGTACCGACCACGAGCATCTCGCACGACATGCCGAGGGCCTTGTCGGACTCTCGGGATGCTTGAACGGCGAGATCGCACGCGCGCTGGAGGTCGATGACTGGGAGCATGCGCGTGCTTTGGCAGGAAAGTACGGCGAAATCTTTGGGAAGGGGCGCTTCTTCCTCGAAGTACAAGATCACGGCCTCCCCGAACAGCGTCGCCTCAACGAGCAGCTCTTCCGCCTCGCCCCCGAGGTGGGCCTCCCGCTCGTGCTGACGAATGACCTGCACTACGTGCGCGCCGATCAGCGCGATGCACACGATGTGCTCCTGTGCATCGGTACGGCGAGCAACCTTGAGACTCCAGGACGGATGAAGTTTGGCTCCGGCGAGTTCTACCTGAAGTCACCAGAACAGATGGCGGCGCTCTTCCCTGATCGACCCGAGCTCCTGAAGAACACACGACTCATCGCGGAGATGGTGGACTTCAACTTGGAGCTCGGCACAACGCGCGTCCCAAACATTGAGGTGCCAGCGGGGGAGACCGTTGAAACGTGGCTCACCAAGGAGGCTGAGCGAGGGCTCGTGCGCCGGTTCGGCACGCCGAGTGATGCAGCCCGTGCGCGGCTCGAGTACGAGCTCAACGTCATCATCAAGATGGGGTACGCCGCCTACTTCCTCATCGTGGCCGACTTCGTTCGCTTTGCGCGAGAGCAGGGGATCGCCACCACCTGCCGAGGGAGCGCTCCTGGCTCCATCGTGACCTACGCACTCGGTATCACCCCAGTTGATCCGCTTCACTACGAGCTGCCGTTTGAGCGGTTCCTGAACCAAGACCGCGTCACGATGCCCGATATTGACATCGACTTTGAGGATGGTCGCCGCGATGAGGTGATTCGCTATGTCTCGCAAAAGTATGGAGAAGACCGCGTCGCTCAGATCATCACCTTCGGCACCATGGCAGCCCGCGCCTCGATCCGCGACGTTGGGCGTGTGCTTGGCAAGAGCTACAGCGAAGTTGACCGCATCGCGAAGTCCGTGCCTGCGCAACTGAACATCAGCCTGGCCCAGGCACGAAAGTCTCCAGAGTTTGCGGCGTACGCCGATGGCACGGAGTACAGCCAACTCATCGGTCTCGCCGAGCAACTCGAAGGGGTCGTGCGGAACGCCTCTACGCATGCGGCTGGAGTGGTGATTAGCCGCGAGCCGCTCACCGAAATCATGGCGCTTCAACGTGCGACGAACTCCGAAGGGGTGATGACGCAGATTGAAATGCACGGCGTGGAGGCACTCGGCCTTCTCAAGTTCGATTTCCTTGGCCTTGCAAACCTGACGATCCTCCGAACCGCAGTTGACCGGATCAGGGAGACTCGCGGCATTGAGATTGACCTAGACAAGATTCCGCTTGATGACGCGAAGACCTTCGCCCTGCTCGCCTCTGGCGAGACGACCGGAATCTTCCAGCTTGAGTCGCCCGGGATGCGCCGGTACATCAAAGAGCTGCGACCGACCAGCGTCTATGACCTTGCGGCCATGGTTGCCCTCTATCGACCGGGCCCGATGGCGAACATCCCGACGTACATCCGCCGCAAGCACGGCCAGGAGGCGGTGACCTATTTACATCCGCTGCTGGAGCCGTTCCTTAAGCGCACCTACGGCGTCTTCGTCTACCAGGAGGACATCATGGCCGCCGCTTCAGCACTCGGCGGCTTCTCGGGGCCGAAGGCGGACACCCTGGGCTATGCCGTGCGGAAGAAGAAAGAGGACGTCCTCGCCGGCCTGAAGCAGGAGTTCATTTCGAGCGCCGCCGAACGTGGCGTTGCCCGCGCCACGATCGACAAGGTGTTTGAGGCATTCGAGCCGTTCGCGAACTACGGTTTCAACAAGGCGCACGCCACCTGCTACGGCTTGATCGCCTATCAGACTGCATATCTCAAGGCGAATTACACCGTCGAGTACATGACCAGCGTGCTGAACGCCTTCCGCAGCAAAGAAGAGAAGGTCGCTGCGGCGATCGCAGAGTGCCGCCGCCTCAGCATTCCGGTGCTCCCCCCAGATGTGGACTTCTCGAGTCTCGACTTCGAGCCAGAGGGGGAGGCGATTCGCTTCGGCTTGTTGGGGATCAAGAATGTCGGCGCTACTGCCGCCGAGTCGATCGTCGCGGCGCGTGAGGCGGGGGAGCAGGCAGCCTCGCTGCAGGAGTTCTGCGAGCGGATTGACCTGCGCCTTGCGAACAAGCGCGTCCTTGAAGCGCTGGCGAAGGTTGGTGCGCTCCGCCGCTTCGGTCATCCAGCACAGATCCTGCTCGCCCTTGATGACGCGATCTCTGGCGGTTCCAGTGCGCAGCGCGAGCGTGCAGCGGGTCAGGTCGGCCTCTTCGATGCGATGCCTGAGCTTGCCGGAGCGGGGATCCCCGCACTTCCACACGTCACAGAGGCCTCAACGCGCGAACGGTTGCGCTGGGAGCGCGAGCTGATGGGCGTCTACCTGAGCGATCACCCGATGAACGCACTCGCACCAGCGATGCAGCCCTATGTGGGCACCTTTGTTGGCGACTTCAGTGATGAGTCATACCGCGATGAGACGGCGACCCTTGGCGCGATCGTCTTGAGCATTCGCCAGATGGTCACCAAGAAGGGCGCATCGATGGCGATCGTCACCGTGGAAGACCTCACGGGGAGCATGGAGGTCGTGGTCTTCCCCCAGGTGTGGGAGTCGACGAAGAGCTCCTGGATTGAGGGCGAGGGAATTCTCATCGCCGGTCGTACTGAGCAGCGCGGCGAAGAGTGGTCCGTACTCGTTGAATCCGTCGTTCCATGGGAGGAGGCGTCGCGCCTCAGCGCGGAGGCCGTCCGGTCCAAGCTCACTGTTTCGAGTGGGGGGCGACGCTACGCAAAGCGATCAGTCGCCCCGCTCCCTAATGGTGGGATTCCAGCGGGCATGGTTCCTGAAGGGATGGAGACGAGCGCACCACTCATGCCAGAGCGCGCACCAGTCGAATTTGATGCCGCCGCG
>JBILBX010000065.1:0-4901 GCA_044353495.1 Candidatus Limnocylindrus sp.
GCCAGCGAAGAGAAGTGCTCCGAGGGGCATCCAATGGAGGAGCGCCTCGGCCGATTCGGTTGGTACCTCGCCTGCACGCTCTACCCAGAACACGCCGAGCGCAAGTCGCTTTCGAAGGTGATTGGCGATGACACGCCATCTGGCGACACGCCAACGCTTGAAGGTGCGGGCCTTCCATGTCCAATGTGCGGCGCGGAACATGGCGGCAAGATGGCGCAGCGACGGAGTCGCTTCGGTTGGTTCCTCGGTTGCGATCGGTATCCAGAGTGCCGCTACATTCCGAAGGCGGAGGTTCCCGCAGAGTTCAAGTTGGAGTTCGATGCACTCTGCCCTGTCTGTGGCGTTGAGCACGGTGGGAAGCTCGGGCCGAAGAAGAACAATAAGCGCGGCACCTACTTCTATTCGTGTAATCGCTACCCCGACTGCAAGACGATTCGACCGCGTCCAACCGGCGCAACGCATGCCGAGTGCGGCGCGGTGATAGGGAAAGACGATGAGGGTGGCGTCTGCACCAAGTGCGGCGCGCGCGTAACCCTGCCAGAGGTCGTGGTCGTTGGCTCGGTCATTGCGGGCGGTGAACCTGATCCGCTCGCCTGGGTGCCGAAGCGTCCGCGACGCGGCGCAGCCACCGCCGCCGATAGCGGCGCGAAAGCCGCAGCAAAAACCAAGGCGAAGCCAAAGGCCAAAGCTAAGGCAAAGACCAAGGCGAAGCCAAAGGCGAAGGCGAAGAGTAAAGATCCCGCGGCGGAACCTGCCGCCGTTGAGTCGGTCGCGGAGGCACCGGCTGAACAGGTGGAGACGGTCTAATGGCTCGGGGCCGCGGACCGGCTCCCGTGGCGTCGCTCTCTTCTGCTATGACTGATCCGCGTGTCGCCCCCTTCATCATGCACCTGCGTGCGCGTGCACTCTCTGCCGCAACGGAACGTTCGTACCGCACGGCGGTGGAGCGGCTCGTTGCCTGGTACGACGCTGAGGGCATCGACTGGCGCACGCCAAGCCGGGCAGACCTGCGCCGCTACATCGCCCTTCTTAGTGAAGATGGCGAGCGCTCGACCGTGCAGCAACGGCTCGCCGCACTCGGCACCTTCTACCGATTCTGGGTGCGGCAGGGGAGTGTGGCGAAGGATCCACTGCATGCGCTCGCCCGACCAAAGCGCGAGAAGCGGCTCCCTGATGTCTTGTCGCAGGCACAAGTCGAGCAGCTCATTGCGCAGGCGGCGATTGGCACCTCACCTGCGCTGGCGCTGCGCGATACCGCGCTGATCGAGCTCCTCTACGGGGCTGGCCTGCGCATCGCGGAAGTCGTAGCGATTACCCTCGCCGACCTTCAGCTCGGCCGCGGTGAGGTGAAGGTGACAGGGAAGGGTGACAAGCAGCGCGTCGCACTCTTTGGTGCGCCATGTATTCGCGCGCTCGAGTCATATCTGTCGGAGGGCCGACCAGCACTCGCTGCCCTGGCCACGCCGCCAACCTCTGCGCTCTTCTTGAATCGCAACGGTGGAGCGCTCGGTGAGCGCGGTGCTCGCGCACGACTTGACGACATTGCACGTGCGGCTGGCCTTCCGGAGGCGTTTCACCCGCATACGCTGCGCCACTCATTCGCCACGCACCTCCTCGACGGCGGCGCAGATCTTCGCGTGGTCCAAGAGCTGCTCGGACACGAGAGCCTCGGGACGACGCAGGTGTACACCCACGTTTCAACGACACGCCTACGTGGCCTCTACAAGTCCGCGCATCCACGTGCGCGACGTACCGGGGGCAAGCCATGAAGCGGCGTACCGTCGCACCAGTAGTTCGATCGAGTACGGCGCGAAACAGTTCCGTTCTTGCCGCCGGCGCACTTGCGTCGCGCATTGCGGGTTGGGCGCGCATCACCGTGCTCATTGCCGTGTTTGGCGCGAGCGGAACACTTGACCCGTTCCTCGCCGCATTCCGGATTCCCGACATCGTGTTTGCGCTGGTTGCTGCTGGCTCCATCGCAACCGTGCTCGTACCGCAGCTGAGCTCACTCCTTGAGCAAGGAGAACAGCGACGTGCACAACGCCTCCTCGGCTCAGTCTTTATTGTGATGCTCTCGCTTCTTGCCCTCTTCTCACTGGTGGTGGTGTTCGGCGCAAACGCGCTGAGCGGTCTCTTGGTGGGCGGGCTTCCGAGCGCACAGCAGCGCGAGGTGGCAGATCTCAGTGTCATCCTGCTCGTGGCCACGATCGCGCTGGCACTCTCTGCCATTTGCACCAGTGCTGCTGCAGCGCGATCGCGATTCGGCGTCACCGCCATCACCGGCCTCGTGTACAGCGCAGGCACCATCGCAGGCGCGCTGATTGGGGGCCGAGAAGCTGGGGGCTATGGCCCAGCAATCGGTACTGCCGCTGGTGCGATCGCCGTGTTGTTCATTGCCGCAACCGTGCTCGTTCGAAGCAACTTGCGTCCGGCGCGTCCCAACTTCCGTGACCCGCTCCTCCGCGAAGCGCTGCGCTCACTCCTGCCACGCGTCGGCTCGGTGGTGCTGGTGCAGCTGTTGCTCGCGTATCTGATTGCACTCGCTGGGAGCACGGGGCCAGGTGCGATCACCATCTGGTCCTACGCATTTACCCTCTTGCAGGTACCACTCGCCCTGGTCACCTCGTCGATCGGCATCGCGATCCTGCCAAAGGTGGCCGCGCAGGCGGCACGCGGCAATCTCGCGGCGGTGCGTACGCTGGCAACGTCAAGTATCGGTGCCGTGATCTGGATGATGGCACCCATCGCCACACTGGGCGCACTCTTCTCGTACGACGCAGTGCGGCTCGTGGTCGGCGGGAACATCGATGATCCTTCTGCGGTCGCGACGGCAGATCTACTTCGACTCCTTCTCATTGGCCTCGTTGCACATGGCGTGATTTCGGTCGTCGTGCGTCTCTTCTACGGTCTGCGCGATACGGTGCGACCTACCCTCGCCGAGATTGGTGGCAACCTCGTGATCTTTACTCTCGCGACACTCTGGGTCCCGTTCGCGGGAGTGACGGGGATTGCAGTTTCGCTACCGCTCGGCACCTGGATCGAGGCGGCCGTCTTACTCACCCTGCTCATTGCACATAAGCAGGTGCTGAACGCCGCGACGGTCGTTGGCACCACCCTGTTTGCGCTCCTTGCGGCGCTCCTCTCCGCTGGACTCGCAGCTGCGATCACGCTGCCACTCCTTGAGGGGGCACGGCTTTCGGGGGTACTGCCAGGGGCGGCAGTTGCAGCGCTGGGCACCACCGTTGGGCTCGCCGCATATGTGCTTCTCACGATTCTGGCGCGGCGACGAGAGGCGCTCCCGCTGCTTCGCCGCATCGCCCTCCTGGCACCCAAAGGGATTCGCCCGTTCCTCCTGCGCGCTGAGGGGACCGTATGACGATTCGCCGCATCGACCTGAGCTCTCTGGAGGCGCAACGCGCCTGGGACGCGCGCGCCGTTGATGCGCCGGGTGGCGACGTGCACCAGGGGAGCGCCTGGCTTGCCTATCGCGCCAGCCTCGGGCGCGAGGCAATCGCCCTTGAGATTGATGACGCCCCACTCGGGATCCTTCTGAATCGCGCTCCACTCTTCGGTCTCCCGAAGGGGCATGCGCCACGTGGACCAATTGTTCCGTGGGGTTCAACCCTCGCTCAAGCAGTTGCTCTGGCGGAGCGCATTGACCGCGCCGCCACCTGGCTCGGAGCGGAGTACGGACTCGTCTCGCTCGATGCGGACCCATGGCTGCCGGCCGGCGAGGCGACTGAGGCAGCACTCCGCAAGGCGGGACTACAAAAGTCCGACGAGATCTTTCCGAGCCAACACACGATGGTGCTGCGTGCCAGCGCGACAGGAACGTCGGAGGCCGATCTCTTTGAAGGGATCACCAAGAGCACGCGCCAACGCATCGCGCTCGCCGAACGTGCCGGCTTCGTTGCGGAGCGGATCACACACCTCACTCCTGCTCCTGAACGCACAGCGCTCTGGACAAAGGTGCAGATCCTGCTCGAGGCTACAGCGCAGCGAAAGTCGTTCGCACTCGGCTCATCTGCGGCCATGATCCACTGGTGGGATCAGCTTGTCGCCACGGAACGTGCGGAGATCCTTGCTGTGCGCGGCGCGGCTGACGCGCTCATCGCCTTCATCGTGATCTTGCGACACGGCGAGCGCATCACGACCGACGCATCGGGCGACGATCCGATCGCGCGGAAGGAGACGCCAGGAGCTCTCGCCCTCTTGCGCTGGACCGCGATCAAGATTGCAGCTGGAGAGCGCCGTATCACCGATCTCGGCGGCGTGGACATTGCTGGACATCGCGATGTGCCGGTAGAGGGCGACGCGATGCACGGTCTGTACGCACACAAGGCATCGTTCGGTGCAACCTGGGTGCCGATGTCGGGCGCGCACCGCATCGTGCTCCGTCCGCGTGCGCTCGCTCTCCGTTCACTACTCGGCCGAGTGAGAGGGGGTCGCTGATGAGCGAGCGTCCACTGCGCGAACTGATTACCAGACTACAGGAGTTGCACCTTGTAGTGACGGCACCCGTAACGACGGAGATCACCATCGCCAGCGCGCCCACACACGATTCACGGCTGGTGGCAGCAGGCGGCATCTTCGTGGCGATCCCTGGGCGCAACGCGGATGGGGCAACGTTTATCGCCGGCGCTACGGAACGGGGTGCTGCCGCGGTGCTGTGCGAACAGTCGGTTGCCTCGAGCGCGCCGATCATCGTCGTTCGTGATGCGCGTGCCGCCCTAGCAGCTGCAGCTGCATGGTGGGAGGGTGATCCAGCCGAAGAGCTTCTCGCGATCGGCGTAACGGGAACCGACGGGAAGACCACCACAGCAACGTTCCTCTCAACCGCGCTCACCGCCGCCGGACTACGCACTGGGCTGATCTCAACGGCGATCAGCCGTGTTGGTGGC
>JBILBX010000066.1:0-4888 GCA_044353495.1 Candidatus Limnocylindrus sp.
TGCACACCGCGCCGCTGCGGGAGCGGGTCGACGGCACCTACCACTGGCACTGGGAACTGCACCCGCGCCTCCGTCCGATCGGTGGGCTGGAACTCGCCTCAGGCATCCCGGTGGTGCCGATCTCTCCTGAGGAGGCGGTTGCGGAACTCCGCCGCGCCCTCGCCTAGCCGCCCTGCTATCGTTCCGCAGCACCCGCAACGTGGTCGGCAGAGATCGGCCGGCGGGGCAAAGGAGTGAGCCATGGCACGACAGGTGATGAACGCCGAAGAGATCCGCAGGGCACTGACCCGCATCTCCCATGAAATCATTGAGAAAGAGGGGACCGAAGGTCTCGTCGTTGTTGGCATTCAGCGCCGCGGCGTCCCTCTTGCGAAGGTAATCGTTGAGGCCATCAAAGAGCACGAAGGTGTCACCGTTGAGTCGGGAACGCTCGATATCAGCTTCTATCGCGATGATCTTTCAACGATTGCGGTTACCCCAGTGCATCGTGGCACCTCAATCCCAGGCGACATCACCGGCAAGACCGTCATCTTGGTCGACGACGTGCTCTATACGGGCCGCACGATTCGCGCCGGCCTCGACGCACTCATTGATTACGGTCGACCGAAGGCGATCCGCCTCGTTGCGCTGATCGATCGCGGTCATCGCGAACTTCCCATTCGCGCCGATCACGTAGGGAAGAACATCCCTACGGCCAGCGATGAAGTTGTGCGCGTCTGCGTGAAGGAGATTGACGGCGAGGACCTCGTCAAGGTGGAGCTGCTCGCCGAGCACCTTGCCGCGAACGAAGCCGCCGCCAAGGCGAAAGGTTGAGTCGGCACACGGAGGGTTGACGATGGTCACCCAGGCCGTCTTAGTCGAGGAGCGCAGCCGCCGCCATCTACTCGACGTCGCCGGACTCGACTGGCGCTCGCTTCAGACGCTATTGGCGAGCGCAGAGAAGATGCAGCGACTGCTCGACTCTCGTGCTGGTGGCAGTGATGCCCTCCGCGGTATCGGTGTCACCACCCTCTTCTATGAACCCTCCACCCGCACCCGCATCTCGTTTGAAGCGGCCGCCGCTGCACTCGGCGCGCGGGTCACCACCTTCAACGTTGCCACCTCATCGGTCGGGAAGGGGGAGTCGCTCATCGATACGGTTCGCACCCTTGAGGCGTTGCGCAGCCAGGTGATCGTGCTGCGCCATGAGCGTGCTGGTGCCCCATGGCTCGCCGCGCGTCACTTTGGCGGGAGCATCGTCAATGCGGGTGACGGCTGGCATGCGCACCCAACGCAGGCACTCCTCGATCTCTCCGTCCTCTCGCGTCACCTCGGTGATCGAAACGGATCGCTCGCCGGTCGACGCATCGCCATCGTTGGTGACTTGCTGCATAGCCGTGTCGTGCGCTCCAACTTGCATACGCTCACCACCGCTGGTGCAACGGTAGTGCTGGCCGGCCCTGCATCACTCACCACCGGGTTCGCCGAACATGCGGCGTCGTTCCGCAATACATCAGGAAGCGTGCAGCTGGTGGGGAGCATCGACGAAGCGTTGAGTGAGGCCGATGCCGTAATGGCGCTGCGCATTCAACGTGAACGACTCACTCCTGGTGAGCTCGACTCGCTCGAGGCGTATCGAGCCGCGTGGGGGCTAACCGAGGCGCGACTTGCTGCGCTGGCACCGCGCGCGCTAGTGCTGCACCCAGGGCCAATGAACGAAGGAGTCGAGATCGACCCCGACGTTGCGGACGGCCCACGCAGCCTTGTACTTGAACAGGTGCGCGCGGGGATCCCGATGCGCATGGCCGTTCTGCAACAGGTTGTTGCTGAGGCGCGCGCATGACCGATCTGCTGACCGCGAACTTCGCTGATCACTGGGTCCTTGATCCCGTTGCGGGGCTTGCCGGTGTCGCCGATGTCAGTCTCGTGGCGGGCCAGATCGTTTCGGTGACCTGGCGTGATGGCGAAGCAGCGGCCCGCGCCTGCTGGGCGGCGGGTGCGAACCCTGGTCCTGGCGATCCAACCGTCGCACTCCTCCCGGCGCTGATCGATCTACATGCGCACTTTCGACAGCCCGGAGCGAACGCATCAGAAGAGGTCGAGAGCGGCACACGTGCTGCAGCACACGGTGGGTACGGCACCGTCGCCCTGATGCCCAACACGGAGCCAGCCGCCGACAACGTGGAGACGCTTCAAGCAGTGATCGCGGGTGAGCGCCACGGTGTGCAGCTCCTCCCCATCGCTGCCGCCACGGTTGGTCGCGCCGGCACGCAGGTGAGTGACGTTGCAGCGCTGGTCAAGGCTGGTGCCGTCGCCATCTCAGACGACGGGAGCCCGATCGCCGATCGTGCCATCTTCCGCGCCGCACTCCTGGCCGCCGCCGCTGAAGGGATTCCACTGATCGAGCATTGCGAAGATCCGACCCTCACGGCCGGTGGTGAGGCGGCCGACGGACTCGTCGCCTCGCGACTCGGCCTGCGGCCCTGGCCCGCGGCGGGAGAGCTGCGTGCCGTGGAGAGCGCCATCGCCGTGTTGCGTGACGTTGTTTTATCTGCGCCAACAGCGCGTCTACATCTGACACACCTCTCAACAGCAGCGGCACTCGCGGCGGTACGTTCTGCACAGGGCGAAGGGCTACCGCTCACCTGTGACGTCACGCCACACCACATCGCGCTTACCGACGGGTGGATTGTCGGCGATCGACGCTGGGCCTGGGAGGTTCCAGTCGGTGATGAGTTCCTCTTCACAACCGCTAATGCCTTCGATTCAAATCTTCGCGTCTGCCCGCCGCTGCGTGCCGCCAGCGATGCGCTCGCCTGTCGTGAGGCATTGAGCAACGGCACCGCTCTCGCGATCGGCACAGATCATGCACCGCACTCGCGCGAGAAGAAAGAGGTGGAGTTCGGCCTCGCCGCCAATGGGATCGCCGGCATTGAGACAAGCCTGAGCGTTGCGCTTGCCGCGCATCGCGCAGGGGAACTGTCGCTCGCGACGATCGTCGCCGCGTTGACGACTGGGCCGGCACGACTCCTCGGTATCGCTGCAACGGGCCTGGCCCCGGGTGCTGTGGCATCACTCGTGCAGATTGATCTCGCCGCGACCTGGCGCCCGAGCCGTGAGACGCTCCTTGGGCGGAGCATCAACACGCCGCTGATTGGTCGCGAACTCCGCGGCGTGGTGCGGCTGACCGCTCTAGAGGGCCGCGAGGCCTATAAGAGGTACGTCGCGAAGTGCGCCACAATAGTCCCATGAGCACCACACCCGCACCAGAGTCCATGCCCGAATACAAAGGGGGGCCACTCGATGCTGACCGCGGCCCTGGCCTTGGCTGCTTCTGGATCCAGGCGGTGGCACTTGTCATCGCGATGATCCTGGCCCCACTCTCGGCGGTGTTGAACTGGCCCGCCCCAATTGCGATCGGGCTCCTCTTCCTTGTGGTGATCCTGCTGCTCCTCGTGGGGCAGACCTCAATCTTCCTGCTTCGCCTTGTGGCTGCTGACCGGAAGGGGCGCCGTGCACCGATGCGGAGCGCCACCAAGACGGTGGGGCAGCTCGAGGATGAGGCAAAGGACGACAAGGGGAGCGGCGGCGTGGGAGAATCTCGCTGATGCCAGTACTTGCAACCTACTTCTCGATTCGACGGGGGCGCGACCCCTTCTTTAAGTTTTTCATGCGAACCCTCTTCCCGCGCACGGTGAAGGAGTACGAGAAGAAGTTCGGCATCAAGTTCATTGGCTGGTACAACGTGGCGCACGGTTGGGACTTTGACAACGTGATCATGTTTGACCTCCCCGACTATGGCACGCTCGACAAGCTAGAGGCCGACGAATCCTCACGCGCCCTCGGCCATCGTGCCGGGGAGTGGATGTTTGAGCGCCATCACTCCATGTTCCTACGCGAGCGTCTCTCGTCAGACTTGGAGTACACGGGCTGATGATCTTCGGACGAAAGCCAAAGGTTGAGGCCGCTCCTGTCGAAGGGGCACCCGCAATCTCGCAAGACCTAGCACGTCGCTACGCCGACGCTGCAGAAGCGGCAGGCTCTGAGCGACTTTTGGCGATTGAACATGCAACGGAGCGACTCGGTCGCTACCTGCGCGACCATCGGTCAGTGATCCTGACAGCTGGACCACTCACGCTTGCTGGAACAGCTGAAGCACCAGAGTTGGTGCTGGAGCAAGAGGGCGGTTTCACCATGAGCTCAACCGATGCCGAGGGCGTGGTCTCAATGGACCGAGTCAGCATCTCTGAAGTGGTGGAGCTCTGGGGTGCCGCTGACCTCTACGACCGCATCGAAGCGGCGCTGCGTGCAGCCGCTGGACTTGCGCCACGACCAACCGGGGCGATCGTGGCGGGCCTCGGCGTGGCCGGGGACGACCGCGCGTCGGTCTGATCCTCGATGGGCAGCGCGCCCGTCGCCGGTGAACTTCTTGCGATTGGCGAACTAGCCCCTGGTCGAATCGCGCTTGAGTTTCGCGCGCCATCCCTTATTGCCGCTCTCCGCCCAGGTCACGCGTTGCACCTGGTGCGTCCGGAATCGGGTGGCTATCGGGTTCGGCGCGTTGCCCCGGTCTCGCGCGTTGACCTGCTTCGCGGAAGCGTTGAGGTAGCACTACAGCCCCGCGCGGATGGGGGGCAGGATGCGCTCGCTGGACTGCGCGTCGGCGACGTGATCGAGCTGATTGGGCCGATCGGTCAACCGATCCTCATCAATAAGGCCACGATGCGCCTGTTGCTCATCACCGACGGCGAAGGGTTCGCCTGGGTTCGCGCGCTGGCAATCGCCGCAACGAGGACCGGGATCAGTGTGACGATGCTTCAGCAGGCGGAGACAGGGGGCGACCTACCGCCAGCCAGCCTCCTCCCCGACGTTGTAGAGATTGTCGTCGCTACAAGTGATGGCAGCATCG
>JBILBX010000004.1:0-15092 GCA_044353495.1 Candidatus Limnocylindrus sp.
TATGGCGCCATTATTCGGCGCATCACACGTCGGCTGTCAGGAGAGGGGGCGTAATGGCATCACTGCGGGAGCTCGTACAGACGCTGCTCCCCAACGCGGTGCCGTTGGCGAAGGTGCGCGACGAGTCGATGGCACGCACCGTCACGTGGGTGCGGGTCATGCGCATGCGACTACCAGCATTTGACGGCATGGAGTCGGGCGATCTGGCGCTGATTCCACTCACACTGCTCACATCAACCGCACCCGATGCACAGGCGCGTGCCGACCTTGTGGAGTACCTCGCAGAGAACGGCAGCACCGGGATCTTGCTCCTTAGCGATGAGCAGCCGAGTGCGGTCGAATCGAAGGTGCGAGCCGAACTGGCGCAGGCCGCAGAGCAGAACGGACTCCCGTGTCTTGCGGTGCACGGCATGGAGTCGGCGCAACTCGAGAGGAGCCTGATCGGTGCGGTCGTGAATCGTCGTGCCGAACTAGAGCGACAGGCGGTTGGGCTCGAGCGGCAGATCGCAGCACTCGCACTCGATGGACAAGGACTCGAGGCGCTCATCGGTGCGCTTGCTGCATTCATCGGTCGCGCGGTGGCGCTTGAGGCGCGCGGCGGCGTCTCGCTCGCTGTTGTCGCACCAGCCGGCCTTCCGTCGAGCGGTGCCGCGGCGAAGGCGGTCTCGCACTACCTCTCCAAGAGCCGACCAACTGGGCAGCGCATTCCACTCCCCGCCGTTCCCGGCGCACCAGAGGGGGAGCGGGAGCTTGAGGAGGGCATCGAAGAGTCACCGCTCGGCGATGAGGGTTCGGAGCGACCGGGCTCCATCATCTTGCTCGGCGACGAGCCGGTCGGCGAGCGTGAACGCATCGCCTGTGAGCGCGTCGCGCCACTCCTCGCCTTAGAGATTGTGCGCGTTGCCGCCGAACTTCCCGCCAATGCTGGCCGCGGCGAGGCACGCACCCTGCCGGCCGAGGGGCCACCGTGGGTCGCCATCGCTGCGCGCCAACCACGACCGCATGAGGCCGACGTGCCAGCGCTGCGTCGCGAGCTGCGCCTCCTTGCGAGTCCGCGACGCTTCATGTTGCGCGGAAGCAACGAGAGCCTCGAGGTGCGCATCATTGCCGTTGCTGATGCCAGCGACCCTGGCGCCGCAGAGTCTGCACGCAAAGTCGCCAAGCGACTGAAGCGTCCCGTTGCGGTGTCGCGACCATTCACCGACGCCTCAGCGCGACCCGCCGCCGAGGCGGAGGCGCGCGCTGCACTTGAGTCGCTAGAGCGCCGCATCGGCGGTCGCGCTGGCAGTGGCGGCGAACAGGTGGTTCGCGCCGAGCTCCTTCCTGCACATCAGTTGCTCGGTTCGGTGATGACGATCCCTGAAGGTCGTCGCCTCGCCCTCGCACTGCTTGGCCCGCTCCTCGTGGGCACCGCTTCCGCCCGACGGCAGCGCATTGAAACGGTGCGCGCCATCCTCGACGCTCCAGGCTCTTCTGAAGCGAGCAGTTCACTCGGCGTCCATCGCAACACCACCGCCTATCGCCTCAAGCGTATTGAGGAGGTAACGGGGTGGGACCTTCGCGAGCCCGATCTCCGTCTCGCCCTCTCGCTTGCGCTGCGCATCCTTGATGCCGAGGGTGGCTTTGATGGGAGCCTCAGCGAGTAGATCTGATCCTTTCAGGGCTCACATGATCCGATCTGGCATAGGCGGTAGAATCTCTGTATGGAACGCAGAGCGGCATCTCGAATGACGCTCCGCCGCGCCATCGCGCTCGCAGGGGCCGCCCTCCTCTGCTTCTCTGGCGTGGTGGGCGTGGCGGGTGCTAACCCGACCCCTGCAGAGGCCGCCACCTTCGTGCTGAAGCCCTGCACCGACTGGAAGAGCCAGATCTCACCACCCAACACCATCCGGGTGCTGCGCACCAACTCTGGGGTAGTCGAAGAGATCCCCTTCAAGCTCTATGTCTACCGCACCCACGTGGCCGAGTTCTACACAGAGTACAAGTCAAGCCCATATAGCGACGCCCTCCTTGGCGTCGGTGCGATTGCCATCAAGCAGAACGCCTGGTCGTGGACCATGAAGGGCCGAGATTGGTTTTTTGCGTCCCAACTAGCGAGTGCAACGCTTGAGCAATGGCTTCGTGACGATTTGGCTGATGACCGCAGAGTCAATGGGACGAAGGGGCGCACTGGAGCAAGAGGCAGCGATGGAGTATGGAGAGCATGGAGTAATTCACAACGTGCTACCGAAAACTTCAAGACTCTTGTGCCCCTGCGAATTCGCTATGGCGCCGACTTACTCAATGATGGCATCGGCGGACTGGTAAAGAATGTTGCCACCGGCCACTACACAGCCCCTCTCGCTGTCTATAACGAGAGCGGCGAGATCATTCCGGTCACTAGCCTCCCTGCCGACACCCCACGCTCGTGCTTTGACGTAACGGACGAGCCGTCGATCAATCAGATCTACCGCACCGGCGGCATCTACGATCCGGGTTGGACCTCTGGCAGCCGTAGCAACGCACGGTACAACGCTGCGGTTGACGCCACGTGGGGGACCACCGTTCAGCGACTTCGAGATGATGGCAAGTGGTACTTCGCAAACCCAGGCTTCTACGGCAGCTGGAATGGCGGCGGCGGTTCCGTAACTGGATGCCTCGCGCCTCCGAAGCCTGGCCAAACAGGAATTCCGCTCCGTCATGCCACACAATCAGGACATTGGCGCGGCGTCTCCATCTTTGTCATGAATGCAGACTCCTGCGCAAAGGAGCACGATCTCTCCGTTGAAGAGCTCATTCGCTATGTCTGGTACACGGTGGACGCAGACGCCACTGGCGAAACTTCGTATAGCAAGCCTGGCTCAAGGGCTTACAAGTACAAGATCAACTGGATCGAGCCGAATCGCATCATCTCGCCAGGCATTGATATCACCGGCGATGGGAAGGGCGACTTCGCCGCCCTTGGCGCAGATGGCTCCATTAAGTTCCTCTCCGCCGACAAGTACGTAGGCACGAACGGCCGCCTCCGCAATCGGGTACCTGGCGCCGTTCCGGCACTTGCAGGTGCAACCCTGATTGACCGCGATATTGCCCGCACCGAGCGGGACGGGGGCCTCTCCGTGGTTAGCCTCTGGCGGGCAGCGAACGGCGCAACGAGTCTGATTAAGACCCCAATCTCAAGTGGTGTCCTTGGCGCTTCGGTCAGCATCCTGGACGCATACACAGGCTTCGATTCAACGGCAACGCTCACCCTTGACGTTGCCGACACGTCGGCCGACATCATCCAAGAGCTTTTCATTACTGAGCGGACTCCAGATGTTGCGGATCCGACGGCGGCGCGAACCCGCCTCTTTGAGGTCAACGCGACGGTTGCACCGATGCAGTTGCTGGAGACCACCACCGGGGCTGACGCCAAAACCGTACTCCGCGACGTCACTGGCGATGGTGTGCCTGATGCCACCGTCCTCTGGCGTGCAACAGACGGCGCCTTTATGGCATCGCAGGCGGCTGGGTCAGTGACCTTTACGCCAAACACGCAATGGTCACTCGGCACCCTGAGCACTCCGGGAGCGCTGCTCTGGCCAATTGCCAGCGGCTGGAGCGTGACTGCCGCTGATGCGTTGGGCGATACTGGCTCTGAGCTCTACTTGAGTTATCGCGACCTCAAGGGGATCGGTCATATCGTGCGCCTTGCGATAAGTGAAGTGATTGATGTGGCAGCCCCTCCTGTCGTGAGCCCGGATCTTGTCTTTACACCTGAAACTGCACCGGCGCAGACTACGACGGTCCGAAAAGGCGAGAGCACGCTCGCCAAGGTTGCCGCCCGACTCGGCTACAAGGTCAACACTCCTGCCTACGCGAAGTTCTTTGCGCTGAATGCAGGACCAGTACGACTTGAGACTATTCGCAAGGGTGATACGTACGCGAAGATTGCAAAGCGCGTCGGACGTACGGAGGGCTGCCTGCGATCTATGAACCCGAAGAGTTCAAGGATTGCCTATCCAGCCAAGGTGCTGGTTGTAGGGCAGTCAGTAAACGTTCCGGTCGACGCCTACTGTGTCTACACAGCGAAGAGCGTGATGTATCTGAATTCACCAGTACGTATCCTCGCAGGCGAGGTTGATTGGCTGCGCGCTGCCGATACATGGGAGACGGTGGCAACGCGCGCCGCCGCCATTGGCGTGACTGTGGACGCGACCGACCTTGCAGCACTTAACCCAACGATTGATCTCACAACGGCGACCGCAGGCACCGAAGTCCGGATCCGCGCACCGTGGGCGCCGACAGTACGCAGCAACGTTCCAGCCACCACGTTCGCAGTGGGCACACGTACCTACGCCTGGGGGAGCCCGATTGAGGTGTGGAAGGCAACCGCCTCAGCAAGCGTGCCGAAGCTCGTGGCCCGCGACTGGACCGGCGATGGGATCCTCGATCTCTTCTTCACCAGCGTCTCCTCAACGGGGAGCGTCACCATGGTCCGCCTTGGCTATACGAGCGGACGGCTGGTGCAGAGAGAGAAGGTTGTACGAACCGCTGTCGGCAAGGGATGGACCCTCGAGTAGGCAAAAAGCCGCCCTTTTTGTGCAAGATCACAACCTAGCCGACCGATAAACCGCACCCAGGCCCTCCAGAAAGGCCGTATTCTCCTTGTGACGGCTTCTCCCCTGGCTTGCAGGGGGTGAAATCTGTGCCGTACGCACAAGATTCGGGCACTGCCCGGCGGAGGGGGATCATGTCGAAGGGGTATGGAGCACGCACCGAGGCCGAAACCAAGGCGGCGCTCGCCACGGTCGCCAAGGCTGAGAAGGCCGGCATTCGCACCGTGCAGCTGCAGTTCGTTGACTTGCACGGCATTACGAAGAGCGTGCAGATCCCGATTCACATGATGCCGAACGCCGTGAAGCACGGCACCTGGTTTGACGGCTCGTCGGTTGAGGGATTCACGCGCATCGCCGAGAGCGATCAGATGCTGCGACCCGACATGTCAACGTGGCGCATTCTGCCGTGGGCTCCCGCCGAGAGTGGCGCTGGCACGGCGCGCGTGATCTGCGATGTGCTCCTTCCAGACGGATCACCATTTGCGGGTGATCCACGTGGCGCACTGCGCCGCCAGGTGGAGCGAGCTGAGAAGCTCGGCTACAAGGTGAACATGGGACCGGAGCTGGAGTTCTTCCTCTTTGAATACGGCGCCGATGGGCACCCTGTCACGAAGCCGCACGACAAGGCTGGTTATTTCGACTTCACCGGCGACCAGGGCATTGAGGTTCGCCAGGACATGGTCGACGCACTTGAAGCGCTTGGTATCAAGATTGAAACCGCGCACCACGAGGTGGCACCAGGCCAGCACGAGATTGACTTTGAGTATTCAGACTCACTCTCTACCGCTGACAACGCGACCACCTTTAAGTACGCGCTGAAAGAGATTGCAAAACAGCACGGACTATATGCGAGCTTCATGCCGAAGCCGATTTACGGCATCAATGGCTCAGGCATGCACACACACATCAGCCTGGCGAATCTGAAGACCGGCAAGAACATGTTCTACGACGCCAAAGATAAGTACGGCCTCTCGCCAATCGCGAAGTCGTATATGGCCGGCATCTTGAAGCATGCCCGCGCCATGATCGCGGTCTTGGCGCCAACGGTGAACTCGTACAAGCGACTTGTTCCTGGGTACGAAGCACCAACCTATCTGGTGTGGGGACGACGCAATCGTTCGGCACTCATTCGCGTGCCGATGATTTCGGCGGGCCGCTCGGTTGAGGCAACGCGCATGGAGTTGCGCTGCCCAGACCCATCGGCGAACCCGTACCTCGCCTTCGCCGTGATGATCGCCGCCGGCCTTGATGGCATTGAGAAGAAGATGGTGCTACCAGACCCAGTCGAGGAGTCGCTCTACGAAATGGACTCCGTGCGCGTGGCGCAGAAGGGGATCGAGGAGCTCCCAGGGAGCCTGATCGAGGCGATCGACGAGCTCAAGGCAGATCCAGTCATCTGTGGCGCGCTCGGCGAGCACGTCCTCTCACACTTCCTGGACGCCAAGCAGGCCGAGTGGGACGAGTACCGCACGCACGTTTCGAACTGGGAGGTTGAGCGCTACCTCGAGCTTTACTAAGGGGGCGCGGGGCAACACCCCGTACGAAGAGGCAACGGAACGGGGGTCGCAGGGCGCGGCTCCCGTTCCGCTATTCTTCCCCTCCCGCGGTGCGGGATCGGTCGGGGCGTAGCGCAGCTTGGTAGCGCGCGTCGTTCGGGACGACGAGGTCGGAGGTTCAAATCCTCTCGCCCCGACCAGCTTCAATCTTTGGATACAATTCAACGATGTCGACACCAAAACGATCCACGCAAAAGAGACCGTCGCTCGCGCGTCGAGCGACTGCTGTGCTCGCACCGTATGCGTCTGCGACAGTCTCGGCAGTGGTACTCCGCTTCTTCCTTGGCGGCACCATGCTCTACGCCGGCGTCGATAAAACCGTGCTTGACCCACGCTTCCTGCAAGATGATGGAGTTGGTTCCATTGGTGAGACGTTGCGCTACTTCGTGACATCGGGTGGGCCGCTCGCCGGGCTCGTGGAAGCTGTAGCGCTGCCGCAACCGGTGCTGATCGGCGCGTCGATGGCTGGGGCCCAGCTGCTCGTTGGTGCATCGCTGCTGACCGGTTCGTGGGTGCGATATGGCGCACTGCTTGGAGCGGGAATCTCGCTGACGCTCGCCCTGACATCGACCTGGGGTGTGAGCCCCTACTACTACGGCAATGACCTGCCGTACCTCGTTGGGTTCCTCGCACTTGCTGCGCTCGGCGATGGCGGGGCGCTTCGCCTCGGTGCGCCAGCACGGGGTGCGCATGATCCAGAGCGTCGCGCCGCACTCGTGAGCGGCACCGGCATTGCCGCCGGAATCGCCGCCCTCTTGTTACTCGATCGCTCGCGCGCCATCTCCGCGGTCACGGGAGGTGGAACACCCACCCCATCACCAACACCTGGAGCGAGTGCGACCGCCACCCCATCACCAGCAGCTTCGGCATCACCAACACCTTCAGGAAGTCCATCAGCCGCTCCATCATCGGGAGCGACACCGAAGCCAACGGCAACACCATCAGCCTCAGCACCTACGGGAACGGTAATCAGTGGTGCGTCATCTCTTGCCGCTGGTCAGGCGCTGAACTTTTCCACCACTGGCCTCCCCAACGATGACGATGCCGTGCTCGTAAAAGATGGGAGCACCTACCGTGCCTTTGAGCGCGCCTGTACTCATGCGGGAACTCCCGTCGATTGGCAAGAGGGGAGTGGGGACTTCTTGTGCAGCAACCACGGCGCACGCTTCTCAGTCACCGGACAGGTAACCAATGCTCCCGCCAACCGCCCGCTGCGCGCGATCGAGGTCAGCGTTGCCGCTGACGGCACCGTCACCTATCGCCGCTAGACACCGCTCCTCGGCGATCTAGGCGAAGATACGCACATGCGCCCTTAGCTCAGCGGATAGAGCATCTGGCTTCGGACCAGAGGGTCGGGGGTTCGAGTCCCTCAGGGCGCACCACATGTCAGCGCCGCCTACGGCGCTCTACGAAAGGGAGTAGACCCGATGGGTGCTGGCACTCTGGCGACCGCACTCCTCACCCAGCATGGTGTGCCGTTCACGCTGCATGAGTACGAGCTGGAGCCACTGAGCGGTGTCGACCAGCACCGCGGCGAGCGCATCGCCTACGGCGATGCTGCGGCTGCCGCCCTTGGTATCTCACCCGATCGTCTCTATAAGACGCTCGTCCTGGCCATTGAAGGGGCGAAGGATGCGCGACTGCTCTTTGCTCTTGCGGTGGTGCCGAGCAGTGGCGAGCTCTCCGAGAAGGGGGTTGCGGCGGCGCTTGGTGCGAAACGAACCGCGCTCGCCGATGCCGAGAGCGTGCGCCGCGTTACGGGCTATGTGCCAGGCGGCGTGAGCCCGCTCGGCTCCAAGCGACCACTGCCACTGCTCCTCGATTCCGGAGCGAGCGCGCACGCTACGATCGTCGTCTCAGCGGGGCAGCGGGGTCGTTCGATTGAACTGTCGCCCGCCGATCTCCTGCGAGTTGGAGGGGGTGTTATGGCACCGATCGGCGTCACACGATGATTCGTAGCGCGCGACATCCGCACCTTGCGCCGTCGGTTACGCCAGAGACGTATCCGCAGATGCCCGATTACCTGCAGGCAACGGCGATCACTCTTGGTGTTGATGGCGTGTCGGTGACTCTGCTGCCCGATGCCGGCCTTCGCGTCGGCAGCATCGTTATTGGTGGTCGCGAACTGCTTGTGCGCGAGAACGGTCACCCCGCAACGTGGGGGATCTTCCCGATGGCGCCGTGGGCTGGTCGCATGGCGAACGCCACGTTCACCGACCTCGCGGGCGCTACACACCAGTTCCCACCAACCTGGGGCGAACACGCCTTTCATGGGCGCCTCTATCAGAGCAGTGCGAACGAGCAGAGCGTTTCCGGCGATGGCACATCGGCGGTAATGTACGCGCCGCTTGATCGTGCCGCGGGCTGGCCGCTTAACGCACGCGCCGAAGTTGCTGCGGTGCTCACTGGTAACGCCACAGCGGGTGCGCTGACGATCACCCTCACCATTGCCGCTGAAGTCGGGCAGCTCGTCACCGCTGGGTGGCACCCCTGCTTCCGTCGCTTCTTGTTAGACGTCACAGAACGCCGCGAAACGGGTGTGGAGGGGGTGCTGGCCTTTGCACCGACGGGCGTGTTGGCGCGCGATGCGGCGATGCCCGGCTTGCATCTTGTCGATTCTGTTCAACCTGCCGTTGATGGCGGCGTTGCGGCATCAGGATCGGGCGCAACCTGGGATGACCCGTTCGTGGGCGTGACCACGCCACCACAGATCACCTGGGGTGATGATCTTGTTTTGACCTTGACGGCGGGCCCAGCCGTCACGCACTGGATGATCTACGACCCAGATGACGCCCTCTGTGTGGAGCCACAGGTAGGCCCCCCAGATGCTTTCCATCGTGGCGGCGCGATCTATCTCAAGGCGGGGGAGAGCCTCTCTGTACCGCTCGTGCTGAGTTGGTCTGCATAGCGTAGATCTCCGACGCGCTCGCTCCGCCGTGTATCGTTCACCAATGCCAGCAGCACCACTCGGATTCGCCACTCGACACCCGCGGCTTGGAGCCGCCCTCGGGGCCCTGGCGATTTCACAATCCTCAACGCTGGCCAAACTCTCTGGTGGCTCACCTGCGGTCGTCACCCTCTTTCGCGGGGTGATATCACTGCCGTTTCTCTGGTTCATCGCACGCCGCGAAGGGCACACGGGCAATCGGCGCGATCGGCTCCTCGCCGTACTCGCTGGTGGACTCTTCGCCCTTGACCTGCAGTGCTTCCACATCTCGATTCCGTTGCTTGGCGTGGGCTTGGCCACGGTGGTGCCGAACGCGCAGGTCTTCATCGTTGGCATCTACGCCGCACTCATGGGGGAGCGCACGCCAGGCCGTGCCATCGCGGCGATCCCGCTTGCCTTCCTCGGGCTACTCCTGCTCGCCCAGGTGGTGGATCCATTTGCGGGAGCACTCAACGTGTCGGCCGGCAGTGACCCCGCCCTCGGTGTGCTCTGGGGCCTCGGCGCAGCGGCCTTCTACGGCCTCTACCTGGTGATCACGCGCCGCATCTCCTCGGGCTCGAGTGCTGTGGGGCCGTTCGGCATGCTGCGTGACGCGGCGATCGGCACCATCCTCGTTTCGGGGCTGATCGCCGCCGCCGGTGGCACGCTCCTCCCGCCCGATCTCTGGCCAGGGGTCGGCTACCTCGTGCTCCTCGCCCTCATGTCGCAGGTGCTCGGCTACCCGCTGATCAATGCCTCGATTCCGCACCTGCCGAGCGTTGTTGGTTCGGTGCTCCTCTTCGTGCAGCCACTCATGACCGTGGTCGCGGGGGCGCTGATCTTCGGCGAAATCCCATCACCTGGGCAGCTCCTTGGTGCGCTGATCCTCTTTACTGGCGTGCTGGTGGCTGCGCGCCGCTAGGCGGGGTTGCGCAGCGTTAAGAGTCGCGCCGGATTCTCCACGGTGATCGTCTTAATCGTTGCCGCATCAACACCCGCCGCAGTCAGGCGTGGCAAGAAGCTCTTCTGCAAATAGGTGTAGCCGTTCCCACCATACGAGGCGAGCTGTGAGTCGTGGCAGACATCCTGGCTCAACAAGATCTGCTTCTCGAACCCTTCGTTCAAGAGGGTACTAATCAACTCCACGACCTTCGGCTCACCGGCGCGCTCGAGCGGTGTGAAGCTCATCCCCAAGAAGTCGGCCTCGACATGTGCGCCGCGGCGCACGATCTCGCGCCAATGCTCAATGCGCGGATGCGAGTCGCAGTGACCAATCACAATTCGCGCTGGGTCGAGCCCCTCGTCTTCAAGGATCAAAAGTTGCGCCAGGCCAACATCGCTCTGCACCGCGTGGGTGGTGACCGACGCGCCGGTACGCAGTGCGGCGCGAGCGGCGGCGCGGAAGACGCGCTCCTCTTGTGCCGTGACCCATGGCTTATCGGTGCCGATCTCGCCGATGATCCCGGGCCGCACTGGACCGTCAAAAAACTCCTGTACGATCTCGTCGGCGAGATCGTCGATCGAGCGGCGATCAATGCGCGCCTCAGCAGGGTAGTAGGCCTGGCGGTACCAGCCAGCACCGGCAACGATGTGGAGCCCGGTCGCCTTTGAGAGGCGGGCCAGCCGCGCCAGATCTCTGCCGATGCCGATGGGGGTCACATCAACCAGGGTGCCGCCGCCTAGCCCCTTATAGGCTGCCAACTCCTCGTTGATTCGCGGCTCGTCGCCGATCAGCTCCCAGTAGTCCCAGCGGTTCTCGATCCACCAGAGGCTGCACTTGGTGTGCTCGTGGGGGAGGGTAAAGCCGAGGTCACCGGGCGCCACGGGACCGAGGACGGTTTGGACTTGCCCAGGGGTGGCTCGGCTGCTCATGGAGGCATCCTACGGCCTGGGCGGCCTGCGCAACCCCTTGGCAGCACGCTTCCGAGCGTGGGATCATCGCCCCCAAGGCGCCGAGGTGGCCCGCTGGGCCTGCCCCGCCGGAATATGTGAGGTAGTGACGAGATGAAGATCAAGTCGACACTCCTGGCGCTCCTTGCGGGTGCCGCCCTTGTAACTGGGGCCTGCGCCCCGGCCGAGAAAGGCCTCCTCGAGACAATTCGCGAGGCCAAGGTTATTAGGATCGCAACCGATCCAGCCTATCCACCGTACTCCGAGCTGAACGCAGCGGGTGAGTACGTTGGCTTCGACTCTGACGTAGCCCGCGAAGTTGCGAAGCGCCTCGGGGTCAAGGTCGAGTGGGTCACGCCTGACTGGGCCGCAATCACCGCCGGCAACTGGGGCGGACGATGGGACATCTCCATCGGCTCCATGACCCAGACGGAGGAGCGCGCCAAGGTGGTCGACTTCCTGGATCCGTACTTCTATGAGGCCGGGTATCTCATTGTTCCAACAGATTCGCCGATCACCAAGGTCGCTGACTTGGCTGGCAAGACGATCTGCGCCGGTGAGAGCACCACACACGCCACATGGATTGAGGGCGGATTCGCCACCAGCACCGTGGTCGATGTGTTCAATCAGGCGCCAGCGGGTGCCATTCTCAAGACCTATCCAACCGACTACAACTGCATCGAGGCGTACCTCGCGGGTCGCACCGATGACTGGGATGCCATGGCACAGAGCCGTGAGTTCATCGAGAACGCAATTGCAAATTCTGATGGCAAGTTGAAGTTCCTCTCCGAGGAAGCAAACTTCGCCGGACGAATCTCGTTTGCGCTCGACAAGTCGGGCCTGAATACCGCTACGGCAATTGTTGAGATCAACAAGATCATTGCCGAGATGCATGCGGACGGTACGTTGTCGGGCTTCTCTATGAAGCACCTGGGTCGCGACGTTACGAAGCCGTAACGTTTCGGTAGTAAACAGTTGGGCAGGGGAGCTGCGGGTCAAACCGCAGCTCCCCTCTCCATACCAGAGGGGGTGTCGTGCACACTGATGCCGAGCTACTAGCGAAAGCGGTTGCCAAGGACGAGGCACGTCGTGCCGCGCGCTGGCAGCTGCGCTTTCGCCTCGGCTGGGCCGCACTCTTGTCAATGCTCGCGGCCTTCGTCTTCCTCTCTCTCAACGTCGAGATTGATTTCCTTACGCGTGCAACCCCATTCATCGTTGAGGGCATCTGGATCACCCTCGCTGTCTCCTCCGCATCTATCGTTCTGGCGACGCTCCTCGCTGCACTTGGCGCACTCGGTCGCCTCTCCAGTAATGCCGTCGTCAACGCCATCGCCTCGTTCTATGTGAGCTTCTTCCGTGGCACTCCGCTCATCTTGCAGCTGCTCGTGTGGTACCTGGCCCTGCCGCAGGTCGGCATCGTTCTTGACCCAATCTTCTGCGCCATTGGTGCGCTCGGCATGAACTACGGCGCCTATATGACGGAGATCTTCCGCGCCGGTATCCAGGCCGTGCCGCTCGGGCAGCGCGAAGCTGCTGCCGCGCTCGGAATGTCGGGTGGCACCGCCTTCCGTCGCATCATCGCCCCGCAGGCATTCCGCATCATCGTGCCGGCCATCGGCAACGACTTCGTCGCCATGTTGAAAGACTCCGCCCTCGCCTCGACCGTTGCGCTGCACGAGATTGTTTGGCGCGCGCGAAACATCGGCCAGAAGGAGTTCAAGACACTGCAGACCTTCATCATCGCGGCAATGATCTACTGGACGCTGACCATCATCTTCACAGCGGTGCAGAATCGCATTGAGTCCCGCCTTGCTGCGGGAGACCGAAACAAGGCGGTGAAGGGATGAGCGACATGAAGAACCTTTCAACGACACCTGCAGTGCACGCGCTCCACCCGGCCGAGAAGCCAGGAGTTTTGGTGAAGGCAGGTGCCGAGCCAGTGCTGAAGGCAACCAACATCACCAAGTGGTTCGGCGAGAACCATGTGCTGCGCGGCGCCTCGATCACGGTCTGGCCAGGCGAGACCGTCTGTATCTTGGGCCGTTCTGGCTCCGGGAAGAGCACCTTCCTGCGCAGCTTGAACTTCCTCGAAGATCCGACCGATGGCACCGTGGAGATTGATGGCGTGATAGTTGGCGCTGATCCATTCCACACCGAGGGTGGTGAGCGCCAGGAGCGGATTCGTGAGGTCCGCATGCGCGCCGGCATGGTCTTCCAGGAGTTCAATCTCTTCCCGCATCTGAGTGTGATCGAGAACTGCGTCGAAGCACCCGTGCATGTGAAGGGGATGGACCGAAAGGAGGCCGAGGCGATTGCTGAGAAGTATCTCGCGAAGGTCGGCTTGCTTGAGAAGCGCGACGAATATCCATCGCGACTCTCCGGCGGACAGCGTCAGCGCGTCGCCATTGCGCGCGCACTCACCATGCAGCCGAAGGTGCTCCTGTTCGACGAGCCAACGTCGGCGCTCGACCCAACGCTGGTCGGTGAGGTACTCAAGGTAATGGCAGACCTGGCACACGAGGGTCGCACGATGATCGTGGTCACCCACGAGATGGACTTTGCGCATGAGGCGGCCGACCGCGTCTACTACATGGATAAGGGCGAGTTCGCCGAAGTCGGACCACCTGAGCAGGTGATCGACGCGCCGAAGGATCCGCGTACCAAGGAGTTCCTCTCGCGCTTCCGCACCCTCGGCGCGAAGAAGTAGCCATGGTGGGCGGCGCACCCGACCTGCTGGTGGTTGGTGGCGGTGTCTGGGGATCGTGGACGGCACTGCAGGCACGACGACTCGGCGCCACCGTTCAACTCATTGAAGAACGCGAGCCGGGCGGCCCCAAGACCACCTCCGGCGATTACAGCCGCATCATTCGGCACTCGCATGGCGAGGACGCGCTACTGATGGGCTGGACGCAGCGCGCACTGGTCGCCTGGAAAGAGCTGGGCGAGGCGGCTGGCGAACAGATCTTTGTTGAGAGCGGTGTTGCCTGGTTCGTCTCGGGTGACGGCATCTGGGAGGCAAACTCTGAAGCGCGCATGCGCGAGGCCGGTGTGCCGTGCGAGCGCATCACTCCAGAAGAGGCGCTACACCGCTGGCCAACGCTCGGCATCGACGGCCTCAGCTCTGTCCTCTACGAGCCGACCGCTGGCTTCCTGCGGGCGGGGAACGGCGTACGCGCGGCGGCGCGGATGTTTGAACGCGAGGGTGGCGTGATCACGCGCGGTCGCGCAACACCAGTAGCCGACGGGAGTGCGCTCGATGCCAGCGGCACACCGATCGTTGCTGGTGCAACGGTGTGGGCGGCGGGGCCGTGGCTCCCTGAACTCTTCCCGCAGCTCGTTGGTGCCGATGCTGAAGCCTCAATCATTCCGGTGCGCCGTGATGCGATCTACTTCGACGCGCCGAACATGGGTGTGGGCCAAATGCCAACTTGGATCGACGAAGGACTCGCCGTCTGGGGAATTCCGAACGACCAGGGCCACGGCGTGAAGGTTGGTCCAGAGTTTGACGCGGGGAGCTTTGATCCGAGTGTGTGGCCTGACGAGGCGCATCCAACGTCGATTGCACGAGCGCGTGAATGCGCGGTGCGCTTCCCTGCACTGAAGAGTGCACCAATCAAGGAGACGCGTGCCTGTCAGCACGAGCGCACCAGGAGCGGTCACTACGTGTTGGATCGGCATCCCGAGAACCCTGCGATTTGGCTGGCGGGCGGCGGCTCAGGACACGGCTACAAACAGGGGCCAATGGTGGGGGAGGTGATGGCGCGCGCGGCGCTGAATAACAATCCGATGCAGCTCCCTGATCGACGCTTCAAGCTGCACGATCGCAGTGAAGGACCATCGAGCCCAATGGGAGAGATGGGGCTCGCCTAGCCCCTGGCGCTACTCCGCGGCAGCGGCGAGTTTTGCGGCGATGGCGGCACGAGCCGCCTGGCGATCGCTGAAGTCGATCCCCTCCATGTCGCCTGGGGCGAGGCCGGCGGCCCAACCGCGCGAGGTGCGCTTTCCGTCGGCGGCGTAGCGGTCGGCAACCATCAAGTCGAAGGCCTGCACGCTCGCCTCGAGCTCGGTATAGCGGCCTGGCGGCAACATGCTCGAGGCGGTGCCGCGCTGCTGCAGCTCGCACACGTGCCAGTCCTGGCGGTT
>JBILBX010000067.1:0-4744 GCA_044353495.1 Candidatus Limnocylindrus sp.
TGCCGCTTATCGGGAATCAGCTTGCAACATGGTCAAAGCGCCTGCGTCGCTCGGTGGTGGCGTTTGTCCAAGAGCCAGGGCGTCTGTTTGAGGATCTTGGCATCACCTACGTGGGCGTTCTCGATGGGCACAATCGCGCACAGCTCGAAGAGGCATTTGCGAAGGCATTCACGATGAGCGGCCCTGTGATTGTGCACGTGCGCACCCAGAAGGGTCGCGGCTATCGCCCAGCAGAGGCCGATCCAATTACCTTCCACGGCGCGGCACTCCCAAAGATGGAGGTTGGTGCTACCGATAGCTACGGCAAGGCTGGTGCAGATCCGATCGCAACGCCAGCGAAAGTGCCGAACTACACCGCCTTCTTCGCCGCCGAGGTCGTTGCTGCGGCCGCCACGGACCCGCGTATCGTTGCGATTACGGCAGGTATGCCAACGGGGACTGGGCTCGATAAGTTCGCCGCTGCCTATCCAGATCGCTTCTACGACGTCGGCATTGCCGAGCAGCATGCAATGGCTGCGGCGACGGGAATCGCCATGGGTGGCGGTCGGCCAGTGGTCGCAATCTATTCAACATTCCTGCAGCGGGCGTGGGACCAGATTGTTCATGACGTCTGTCAGAACGATCAGCCGGTGCTCATCGGGGTCGACCGTGCTGGCTTGGTTGGCGAAGATGGCACCAGCCACCAGGGGATGTTCATGCTCACGGCCCAGCGACAGATCCCGCGACTGCTGATCGCCTCGCCGAAAGATGAGCAGCAGCTGCGCTCGCTGGTGCGTACCGCGCTCTCACAGGATCACCCCTTCGCTCTGCACTACCCACGCGACAGCGTGGTCGGTGTTCCAGAGGTAGCGCCAGCGATCCTCCCCGTTGGTGTTTCCGAAGTGCTTGAAGAGGGGAACCAGATCGCGATCTTGGCCTTTGGACCGATCATTCAGCGGGTGGCCCCGATCGCTGCGCGTCTGCGCGCCGAGGGGATCTCTGTCGCTCTGGTCAATGCCATCTGGGCAAACCCTCTCGATCACGCGATGGTGCAGCGCTACGGCGAGACAGTCGACCTCATCGTGACGCTCGAGGAGAGCGTTGAGGCTGGCGGCTTCGGTGGTGCTGTTGTGGAGTCGCTGGCCGCGCACGAAGCGGCCACCGGGCGCCGCGTCAAAGCCTCCATCGCCACGATCGGGATCCCGGCCGGCAGCTTCGTTGACCATGGCAGCGTCTCAGATCTCCGCACGCTGATCGGCCTTGATGAGGCTGGGATCGAGCGCCGAATCCGAGCCGCCTGGAGCGCACGCAAGCAGTAAATCCTTCTACTCGCTGCGCCGAGCTACCCCGTGCGGAGAACGCGAACGCTGATTCCCATGTGCGATGATGTAGGCATGCGCCGCTTCGGTTTTGTCTATAACCCGACCAATGACCTTGCCCAAGAGGCGTGGGATGAGGCCGCTGGTTGGTGTGCCGCCAACGGCGTTGAGTGTTGGGGGCATGCTGCCGAAGATGTTGCCGCCGTGCGGTCAGCGCTTCCGGGCACCGAGGTCCTGATCTCCTTCGGTGGTGACGGCACCTTCCTGCGTGCCGCCTCTGCCGTCGCCGGTACTGCCACCCCGCTCCTTGGCGTGAATCTGGGCAAGATCGGCTTCCTTGCGCGCGCCGAGGCATTTCAGATTGAGCCAACGCTCGACGCCCTTCATGCGAAGCGCTGGACCACCCAGCCACGCATGGCACTCCGCGCCACCATCCACCATGGCGACGGTCGTACCGAGCAACTGGACGCTCTCAACGATGTGGTGGTCGCCCGCGGTCGCCTGCCGCGCGTCTTGCGACTTGATGTCGCCGTAGGGGAGAGCCACCTGGCAACCTACATCGCTGACGGCGTGATCGTCTCCTCGCCGACGGGCTCAACTGGCTACTCGTTCTCAGCAGGAGGGCCGATCCTTGAGCCAACGAGTCGCAATCTGATCGTGACGCCGATTGCCGCCTACCTCGCCACACTGCGCTCAGTGACTGTCTCGGCAACACAGACGGTGACCTGCACGGTCGTACAGGGCGAAGATGCGGTGATCTCTGTTGATGGGTGGATCGATTTGCCACTCAAGATCGGCGATCGTGTCTCCGTTACTGAAGCAGCGCAGCCAATCAACTTCGTCGAGCTGCAGGGCGCCGCCCCATTCTGGGATCTGGTCCGCCAGAAGGTCGACCTCCTCCCACGGTGAGTGCGCCGAAGGGTTCGCACATCCGCGAGCTTGGCGTCGCGGGCCTCGCAATCATTGACGCGGTACGCGTTGAATTTGGTCTTGGCCTCACGGTGCTGACCGGCGAGACCGGGGCAGGCAAATCACTCCTCGTTGACGCTCTCGCGCTTGCGCGTGGGGGTCGCGGTGATTCAGGGGCGGTGCGCGCCGGATCTGACCGCCTTCGAGTTGATCTGCAGATCTCTGCGCAGGGTCGCGACCAGATCGCAGTTCGTGAGGTGTACGCCGAAGGGCGATCTGTTGCCCGCATTGACGACGAGCTCGTAACGATCGGTCGCCTCGCCGGCGAGATCGGCCCCCTCGTTGATATTCACGGCCAACACGACCAGCAGCGTCTCGGTGATCCAGCACGACAGCGCGAGCTGCTCGATCGATGGTCAAAGGCTGAGGGGCATCGCGCAGAGGTTGCCAGCCTGATTCAGCAACGCAGTGTTCTGCATGAAGAGCTGCAAGCGCTCGGTGGTGACGACTCGCGGCGCCTCGCCCTTCTCGAAGTAGCGCGCACAGAGCGAGACGACCTCGAAGCCGCCGAGATTCGCGAAGGGGAAGAGGCCGAGCTTAAAGAGGAGTTGCGCCGCGCCTCGAACAGCGAGCGCATCTCTGCCCTCCATGACGAGCTGCGCGAGGCGTTGAACGAGGATCGCAGCGGCTTGCGCGCTCGCGCGGCAGCAGCCGAACGAATCGCGCGAGAGTTGGCACGCCTTGATGGTGATGCCACCGCCCTGCAGGAGCGGATGAGCGCGCTCTCTATTGAAATCGATGATCTTGGCCGTGAGGCGGCGGCCCTCACACCATTCGCGGGCGGTACGCGCAGCTTGGGTGAACTTGAAGACCGGTTGGCGCTCCTCCTGGCGCTTCAGCGACGCTTCCGCACTGATGAGGCGGGACTTCTCGTCGCGTTAGCGAGCGCACGCGAAGAGGTGGTGCGTCTTGACGGCGCAGAGGAGCGCCGGAACGAGATCACGCAGCAGCTCTCGGCGCTCAACGCAGGCATCGGCGAGGTTGCTACGGCTCTACGAACTGTGCGCCGAGCGGGTGCTGCCACGCTGACCTCCGCGGTGAACGCGGCGCTGACGGCACTCGATCTCCCCCCAACGTTTGCGATCCCACTGGCACCTCGCGGCGGCGGTGAGGGCGACCCACTCGTTGAGGGGCAGCCATGCGCCGTCGATCAGGGAGGTGGTGACGACGTGTCGTTCATGTTTGCCCCGAACGCAGGCGAACCGGCGGGGCCGCTCGCCAAGATTGCCTCAGGTGGTGAGCTCAGTCGCGTCTCACTCGCCATCGAGGAGGCGCTCAGCGACGCAAGTGAGGCGCGCACCCTTGTCTTTGATGAGATTGATGCCGGACTCGGAGGGCGGGCAGGGGAGACTCTCGGCCGGAGCCTGCGCCGCATCTCTGCGCAGCATCAGGTTCTCTGTGTCACGCACCTGCCGCAGGTAGCGGCGCAAGCAGATATCCATCTGCGCGTCTCGAAGCGCGAGGTGGATGGTCGCACCCTGACCCAGGTGCAGCGCCTCACCGATGAAGAGCGAGTCACAGAGCTTGCCGCCATGCTGGCTGGCGAAGGGGCCGGTAGTGGTGCAACCGCCGCCGCTAACGAGCTCTTGGCCAACGCGCGTCGCGGCCGTTGATGCCCACGGCGTCACGGAACGAGATTGATCGCCTGATTGACTCCTGCATCCTCTATCTCGGAGTAGAGCGAAACCTCGCCCCGCGCACCCTTGCCGCCTACCGTGGGGACTATCAATCGTTTGCGGAGTCACTCGGCACGAGCGGTGCCTGGAAGAGCTCAGCTAAAGCAGCGCAGGAGTGGATCGCCCAGCCTGGCAACGCTCTCTCCACGATGCGCAGGCGGGCTGCAGCCCTGCGCGTCCTCTACCGATTCGCTGAGGGTGAAGGGATCATCGCGCGCTCGATCAGTGACGAGATCGATCTGCCGCGATCACGCCGCACCCTGCCAACGGTGCTGGGCGTAGAAGAGGTTGAACGTCTACTAACGGCGCTTGGGACTCCAGTTGACGAGAGTGACCTGGCGCGCGCAAATGCGCACCGCAACCGCGCACTTGGCGAACTGCTATACGGATCAGGTGGCCGCGTCAGTGAGATCGTCGATCTGGACTTGGACTCCGTGGACCTCGACGATGGTTCAGTGCGGCTCTTCGGTAAGGGTCGACGGGAGCGCATCGTGCCAATTGGCGAGCCAGCGCTCGATGCGATCCAGGTCTACCTTGGCCACTGGCGTGCCGTCCATCAACAGGCGTCGAGCCGGGCAAGTGGATCGACGGCTGAGCCGAAAGCGCTCCTCGTATCACGCGGTGGCGTGCGGCTTCGGCGGGAGTCAGCCTGGTCGGCGATTCGCACGGCGGCTGTCGCGGCAAACCTTGGGCGCGAGATCCATCCCCATACGCTGCGCCACTCGTTTGCAACACACCTCCTCGACGGTGGCGCTGACCTGCGCGTGGTGCAGGAGCTTCTTGGGCACGCCGACATCGCAA
>JBILBX010000005.1:0-14829 GCA_044353495.1 Candidatus Limnocylindrus sp.
TGATCGCTGCAGAGTCGCGCTTCAAGGTGCCGCCCACAATTCTCGCCGCCGCCGTGGGGAAGTCGCGCCGCGACCACGCCTCGCTGCGCGAGAGCCTCGCAACGGTCGGGGCGGGGCATGAGGCCACGGAGCGTCTCCTCGAACGCCTTGCTGGGGTGGTGCAAGAGAGCGTTGAGCGGACAAGTGGTGAGGTGCTTTACCGCTGGCTGCGTGAGTCGGGCCTACTCGCCGAGCTCACTCGCGAAGCGACGCCTGAGTCAGACGAACGGATTCGCAACATTGGGCGCCTCTTTGATGTGGTGCGCTCCCGCAGCCGACTTCTCGAACTTGATCGCGCCCCATTCCTGGTGCGCTACCTCGAGGAGCTCGGTGAGGCGGGGGATGATCCATCGGCCGCTGATGTCGATCCCGATCTTGATGCCGTTGCGCTCCTCACCATTCACCAGGCGAAGGGCCTTGAGTTCCCCGTCGTCTTTGCTGCAAACCTCGTTGACGGGCGTTTCCCGGCTAAAGGTCGACCGCCGCGCCTCGCGCTCGCTGCAGAGCTTGGTGGCTCTGATGATGTGGTGCCACGTGATCCCCGCGCCCCAGAGGGGCCAACAGAGGCAGACGAAGAGGCGCTGCGCGAGGAGCGACGCCTAGCCTACGTGGCACTGACGAGAGCATGCGAGCGCTTGGCCCTTACCGCTGCAGAACGAAGCAGCAGTGGAGTGCGACCGCGCAAGGTCAGTCGATTCGTTGCCGAGGCACTCGACCTCAGTCGCGAGCAGCTCGAAGAGTTCCCACTCACCGGTGAGCCAACATCAAAAATCGATGGACTCGCGATTGTGGCCCAACCACTCCCGGTTCTCCCCGTGCGTGAGCCTGGAGCAGGGGAGAGTGCGCCACTCACGCTGAGCTTTACGGCGATTGAGGCGTTCATTGCCTGCCCACTGCGGTATCACTATCAGCAACGTCTCCGCATTCCGCTACCACCGCATCACTCTGCAACCTACGGCGCCGCCATGCACGCCGCCGTCGCCGAATTCCATCGCGGACAGATGGCGGGCACACCGCCGCAACTCGGTGAGCTTTACGCCGCCCTGGAGCGCAGTTGGCAGAGTGCAGGGTTCCTCTCTCGCAGCCATGAAGAGGCACGCCATACGGCGGCGCAAGAGGCGATTGCGCGATTCCGCAGCGAAGAGATGGCAACGGGCCACGCGCCTGCGTACGTTGAGAAGGACTTCTCGTTCGAGCTTGGCGGGCATAAGATTCGCGGACGTTGGGATCGTGTCGATGTGCAAGCTCTCCCACCTGAAGGGCGCAGTGCACCGATTCCGACCATTGATGTACCTGGCGACGTTGTGCGCCCAACCCTGCCGCTCGGAGACGATGAGTGGGTGGTGGTCAGCGACTACAAGACGGGTGGGCGCGATGATGACGATGCGAGCAGGAAGCGGGCGAAAGAGTCACTGCAACTCCAGCTGTACGCGCTGGCATGGCGCGCTGCAACGGGACGCCTCCCCGACGAGGTGAGTCTGCGCTTCCTCGATACCGGGCGTGTCGCCACGGTGCCCGTTGAGCCGAAGCGCATCGTGAAGGCGCGTGAACTGATCGTGGTTGCAGCAGAGGGGATCCTCGCCGGTGTGATGGACCCAAAACCAGAGCTGATGACCTGCACCTACTGCTCGTACCGTGAGCTGTGCCCAGCGTCAAAGGCTCCAGCGGGGCGGCCCGCATGACCTTGCGTGATGGAGATCGACGGAGTGCCGCAGAGCAGCTTGAGTTGCCGATGGACGAGCAGCCCACCGCACCGTTTGCCGGGAAGGTGTTGCGCACCACCGCAACGCCTCCCACGCCACCGCGCATTCCGACCGGAGATCAGCGCCTCATTCGCCTCCTCGCTATCGGCGCACTGGTTGCCGGGTTCCTCACCGCTGCTGGGGCGCTGACGATTGATCCCCTTGATGAGCCGACACGTGCTCTCGCGGTTGCGGGCGCCCTCGGGCTCACCGTGGCACTGGGGCTCACGTCGCTCCTTCTGCTGCGCTCGTTCCGGGGGCATCCGGGCGTATGGCGTGTACGCCGTCGCCGAAGCCTTCGACGTGGGCTGTTCGCAGGGGCCTTGATCGGTGGCTACCTCGCCCTGCGCATCATTGGTCTCGGGGGGCCAACAGGCCTGCTGATTGCCGCGCTGCTCGTGGTGGTGGCGGAGGCGGCGATCTCACGAAGCGAGATCGACTCGGTTTAGGGCTCGAACTGCCCCTCAGAGGGGTGTAGGATTGTCGTGCGCCCTGCTGGACGTCGGCTCGAACCGGCGGCGCTTCTGAGTGAAATGGTGATCCATATGAGCCCGAATACCCCACCCTTTGCCGACTCCCTTGCCGCGCTCGGCTGGAACGGCACCCCAGAACAGCGCGACCCACTCGATCGCCCGTCGTACGCCGGGCCGGTCAGCTTCTCCCAACTACCGTGGATTGAAGACCTGGCCGAGATCCGCCGTCGCAAGGCGGACATTGCGATCATTGGCGCACCGTTTGATGATGCCGTGACCCATCGCCCTGGCACGCGGTTTGGCCCTCGCGCCATTCGTGAGGCGCAGTACCAGACTGGCACCCTCCACTCGCTCCAGGTGGGCGTGGAGCCATTCACCGCACTCACCGCCGTTGATGCTGGTGACGCCCAGGTCTACCCGGGGCGACTAGAGCATGGTCACGGCGCCATCTATCGCAAGGTTCGCGAAGTCGCCGAAACGGGTGCTATTCCGATCGTGCTTGGCGGCGACCACTCAATCACCTGGCCGAACGCAACAGCAATTGCCGAACTCCGTTGGCCGCAGCGCATCGGCATCCTGCACTTTGATGCACACGCCGACGCCTCGATTGACGGCTACGGGTCACTAAACAGCCATGGATCACCAATGCGCCGGCTGATCGAATCTGGCGCGGTGCTCGGCAAGAACTTTGTGCAGGTCGGCCTGCGCGGCTACTTCCCCGATACCGAAACGCTCGGCTGGATGCGAGAACACGGCATGCGCAGTCACTTCATGACCGAGATTGAGGAGCGCGGCTCAGAGGCGGTCATCGCAACCGCCATCGCCGAGGCGCTCGACGGCCCAGACGCCATCTGGATCAGTCTCGACATTGATGTGGTCGATCCTGGCCTTGCGCCAGGAACCGGCACACCAGAGCCAGGGGGAATGCTCTCGCGCGAGCTGCTCCGTGGACTCCGGCAGATCGCGGCGCAGGTCCCGATCGCAGGAATGGACATCGTCGAAGTCTCACCACCGTATGACTGGGCTGAGTCGACGGCGATGATCGCCAACCGCGCCGCCCTTGAAGTCATTAGCGCGCTGGCAAAGCGCAAGGAGTCCGGCGAGACAATTCGTTGGGAGCCCTCCCGCTGAGCGAAACTGCATCCGAGGTACGAAGCCGCCTCCTCGCCGACGAACGAGATCTCACCGCAGGCGCTGACGACGACCTAGCGTATTGGCAGAAGGTGGCGGGGGCCTCCGAGGGCCCGATCTTGGAGATCGGCTGTGGGGCAGGCCGCATCTTGACGGCGCTGAGCGCCAATGAACGGCAGCTGATTGGTGTGGATCTCGATGTGGCGGCCCTCTCTTTGGCCGCGGAGCGTGCGCCTGCCGCCGAATGGATCTGCGCCGATGGGCGAACCTGGCGTCGCGAAGCAACGGCGGCGAGTCTCGTGATTATCGGCGGTGATCTGCTCTCACTCATTACCGTGCCCGACGACCTGGAGGCGTTGCTGCGCACCGCAGCGCTGCACTGCGGGCCCGGTGGGCAGGTGGGGATCGACGCCACACTGATGGATCCGCAGCTGTTCACGGATGAGGTTGAGGGGGAGTGGGGGATTGATCTGGAGCGTGCTGATGTCGATCACGGCACGATTCGCCGCGAAAGTCGAATCACGCCCGATGCGCAGGCGCGAACAAGCACCGTCCTGCTGGAGATTCGACATCGGGCGGTGGGAGCCGATGGCCAGCTCATGGCGTTCTACTCGGACCGAGCACCGTTCGCGATTCGCGCCTGGCAGCCAGATGAAGTGCGCGCTCTCGCCGCCACCGCTGGCCTGCGAGTGACAAACGTCGGCGCTGACGATCGTCTGCGTTGGCTGCTACGGTCAGCACATGAGTGACCCACGCCCAATCGGGCTCTTTGATTCGGGGATTGGTGGCCTTACCGTGCTGCGCGAAGTGCAGGCGCGCCTGCCCGCTGAATCCACTATCTACATCGGTGACAGTGCCCGTCACCCGTATGGCACCCGCAGCGATGCCGAAGTGCGCACCTTTGCGGAAGAGCTCAGCGATGAACTGGTGGCACGCGGGGTGAAGGCAATCATTATTGCCTGCAATACCGCGACGGCGGTCGCCCTCGAGCATCTTCGCGAGCGGCACCCCACAACGCCGATCATTGGCGTCATTCGACCGGGAGCGGCAGCGGCGGCGCTCGCGACGCGCACCGGTCGGGTCGGCGTGCTGGCGACGGTTGCAACCGTTCGATCACGCGCCTACTTTGCCGCGATCAAAGATGAGAACCCGGGCACGTTGGTCATTGAGCGTGCCGCCTCAGACCTCGTCCCACTGATTGAGTCGGGGCTCACGGACACGCAAGCGATGAGCGACGCCATCCATGCGGCGATTGATCCGTTTCTCGCTGGAGAGCCGAGCCAACGCATCGATACCCTCCTACTTGGCTGCACGCACTTCCCCCTGATTCGCGGCGTGATTGATGCGGCGCTCGGTGCCCCGATTGCTGTGGTCGATTCTGCTGCAGCAACGGCGAGCTTCCTGCAGGAGATCATCTCGGTGAACGGACTCGAAGCACCTGGTTCGAGCCGCGGAACGGCGGCCGACCCCGGCCATCTTGGGCACACTGCGCCCACATCAGCGCCCGTAGCCCCTGTGCACCAGATCTTCACGACAGGGGATCCTGTTTCGGTGGATGCGCTTGCTGCCCGACTCTTTGGTGAGGCAGCGCCGCGCGCGCAGCAGATGAGGCTGGGGGCGAAGCGCGGCTAGCGGCGCTCCAGCGCTGGCAGGATGGCGCGCACGATCTCGGCGGCGTTCTTCGAGGCGAGCGCGAGATACTCCCAGAAGCTGAGGTCGGCCTCGCCGTCACCTGAATCGCTCACGCTACGAATGACCAGCCAAGGAATGCCATGCGTGCGTGCCGCATAGGCAATGGCCGCCCCCTCCATCTCAACGAGGTCGGCTGCACTGCGCGCGGCAATCGCGTCGCGAACCTTCTGATCTGCGACAAACCAGTCACCGGTGGCGATGCGGCCGCGACGGAGGTTGATTCCAAGGCGTGTCGTCGTCGGTGTGGCGGCATCGAACGCCGCGGTGACGAGCTCGGGGTCGGCAAGGAGGAGTGGGTCGCCTTTCGATGGGATATCCGCGCCGTAGCCGAAGAGTCGAAAGCCATCGGCCTCTGCGGCGGCAAAGTCATGCTGCAAGACGCCATCGGCGAGCAGGACGTCACCGACGCGATACCCGGCGTGCAGCGCACCGGCAGAACCGACTGAGATCACGCAGCGGGGCTCAACTGCCAAGGCGGCGGTAACGGTAACAACCGAGGCCACCTTGCCAACGCCGCAGCGCAGCAGGGCGACCGGGTGCCCGTCAATGTGGCCGATGAGTAGTGCACCCTCTGCAAGTCCGGGAAGTGCGTGCGGAACCAAATCGGTGGCGAGCGCCTCAAGGGCGGCGCGCTCCTCGCTGAGCGCGGCAGCAATGAGCGTTGGGCCTGAAGGGCGGAGAGGCTGCTGCATGCAGGTAGGATAGCGGTGTGGAACTGCCCGCTGTCACCAACGACCCGTTGCCGCGACGTCGCAGCCTCTTCACGCTCGCGCTCGCACTACTGCTTGCCGCGGCGTGTGGCACCTCAGCGGCGCCGTTGGGGGCGAGTGGAGATCCTACGAGTAGCCCAAGCGCCTCGCCGACCAGTGACACACGCAGCCCGCTGATCCCCGTTGCTGGATACCGCAGCACCCTCACCGCTCTCACGAGCGTTGGCATTGCGCGCCTCGCTGAGGTCGGAGGGAAGCTGCCAATCACGAAGCTCGTCCTTATCGCGCCAGAATCCAGCGCCATCCTTGCGGCACTCGGCCTATCGGCGACCGCTGTTGCCTCTCGCCTCACGCTCGTCGCGGATCGCACGGCCCTCAAGGCGGCACTCGCCGCCGATGAGAAGGCGGCAGGGTTCGTGCGACTCGCCGCCCTTGAGCCTGCGCTGCGCACCCTGACGTGGGAGGGCGCCGCGATCGTTGGTGTCTATCGCGTCACATCGCTCGCCGATTGGCCGCTACGCGCCGAACTCCCCGTTGACGCATCGATTCCTGCAGAGTGGCTTGCTGGGCCGCTCGCGTACGATCCGGCAACTGCATGGACCCTGGCTGCCGGTGGCGACATCCTGCTTGATCGCGGAGTGTCAGCCGATGCGAAGCGCTCAAAGCGCGGTGCCGATTCGCTCTTTGACGGCGGCTTTGCCGATATCACGGGAACGACCTGCTGCAGCCAATTCGGTGTGCCTCGCGTTGCCGCGCGCTACGTGAGCGGTGGCGGCGCCAATGGTCTGATGCGCTCACTCTTCCAGAAGGCAGATCTCTCAATCGCCAACTTGGAGTCCCCAACACCAAAGAAGTGGCGACAACACAACTCGGGGACGGTCTTCACAGGCAACCCCGCGCTCCTTCGTGTACTGAAAGAGGCGGGGATTGACTTCCTCTCGCTGGCGAACAATCACATCGGGGACGGGGGCGTCTCTCGCATCCCTGAAACGATCGCTGCCGTTACGGCGGCCGGCATGGGCAGCGGTGGTGCTGGTGCCAATCTTGCTGAGGCGCAGCGCCCGTGGCTGACGAACGTCGGCGGCATCACTGTGGGCATCGTTGCGGTCGACCAGGTGAATCCGAGCACCCACGCCCGGGTGAACCGAGCGGGGAGTGCGCCCATTGGTGAGCTTGAGATGCGTGCCTCCATCACAGCGGCTCGCGCCGCTGGCGCCGACGTCGTCATCGTCTTTCCGCACTGGGGCTTGGAGTTTCAGGCACAGCCGACCGCCTCACAGCGGAGGTTTGCGAAGCGGGCGATTCAAGCTGGTGCCGACATGATCCTAGGGTCACACTCGCACTGGGCGAGTGCCATGGAGGTAATCAACGGTAAGCCAGTCTTCTACTCCATGGGGAACTTCATTTTCGACCAGAACTGGTCTGTAGAAACGTCGCAGGGGCTCGTCATTGAGTCAACCTTTATCGGCTCGCGGCTGGTGAGCACGCGCATGTTGCCGACGGTGATCTTGAAGCAGTCCCAACCAAACTTCGTGGATGTCGCCACAGATGGCGTGCCGATCATGAATCGCGTCTGGAAGGGCTCAAAGGGCCTTCCTCGCTGGTAGCTCGGGCCTCGTTGCGCTAGGAGTCGAGCGCCTCGTTCTTCTCGAGATCCACCACCGCAGTTCGCAGGCCGATCGGTTCGCGCCCCGAGAGCAGCGCCTCAGCGATAGCAAGGTCGGGATCCTCCTCCTCACCTTCATCGGCGGCGTGGGCACCCGCCCCCTCATGCGCTAGGAGGCGCGTCTCACCCTCCTCAGAAGAGACGCCAACCGCCGCCACCAGGCGGGAATCCAGCGAGGCGGCAAAGTCGTGCTCTCGCTCAAGCTCAGCGGCGATCGCCTCAATCAGGGTCTCCTCGGTAAAGGTTTCGATCACCCGGCTTCGGGCCGTCTCAACCATCGCCAAGAATTCGCTGGGGGCAAAGGCCTCGTCGTGGGCGAGGGTCATGCCGATGGCGAGTTCGTCGTCTGCCTCGTGAAGTTCGTAGAAGTACACGCGGCGCAGGCTATCACCCCTCGCAGCGCCTCTGCTTGACGCCGATGGGCGGGGCGCGGAAACTGGAATCATGAGGACCCTGATTCGTCGACGCACCAGCACCACGCGCGGCGCCCTGATCTTTATCGGCCAGGCCCTGATCGTGGCGCTCTTCGTGGTGGAGTTTGGGCGAAATCTGATCGGCGTGATTCAGGTAAATGCGCGCTTGGCGCAGCTTCGCGATGAAACTGCCGCGCTTCAGGCTCGCGCGGACGCTCTGGCCGCAGAGCGCGTACTCCTTGATGATGCCGCCTTCCTTGAGCTTGTCGCCCGCGGCTACAGCCTCGGTTCGGCAGTGGAGCGCCCATTCGTGTTGGCCGCCGACGCGGCCCCGCTCCCAGAGGATGCTCCGGGCTCTGGCGCTCGTCGGTTCAGCCCTGATGCACCAACTCGCTCGCCGCTCGACGCCTGGCTCGATCTGCTCCTCGGGAGCTAAGTAGAGCTACTTCTTCGGGTCCCCGAAGATCGTCCAGTGCCACGCCTTCTCGGCCTCGCCAGTGATCTCAATCGCAACATGTTTGATCTGCGTGTACTCCTCAAACGAGTAACGGCTGAGGTCTTTCCCAAACCCTGACTGCTTGAAGCCACCGTGCGGCATCTCGCTGAGGAAGGGGAGATGGTCATTGATCAGCACCGCACCAAAGTTCAAGGCCGCCGCCATGCGGTGCGCGCGCGCCACATCACCCGTCCAGCAACTTGAGGCGAGGCCATACGGCGTGTCGTTCGCGAGCCTGATTGCCTCTGCCTCGTCGCTGAACGGGAGCGCGACAAGCACTGGGCCGAAGACCTCTTGCTGCACGATTTCACTCGACTGCTGGGCGCCGACGATCAGGGTTGGCGCGAAGTAGGCACCCTCAGCCGGCAATCCGCTCGGCTGGGCGCTGCCACCGATTACAATCCGCGCCCCCGCAGCAACGGCGCGGTCAACGTAGCCAGCCACGCGATCGCGATGCGTGCGCGAGATGAGTGAGCCAAGATCGGTGGTCGAGTCAAACGGATCACCGATGCGCACCTGTGCGGTGAGCTCAGCAATGCGGGCAACGAGCCGATCAAAGATGTCGCTCTGCGCGTACAGGCGCGTCGCTGCGGTGCAATCTTGGCCACCGTTTACAAAGGCACCCGCCACTGCGCCGCGCGCAGCCGCTTCAATGTCGGCATCAGCAAAGACGACGAACGGTGCCTTGCCGCCAAGCTCTAGATGCAGACGCTTCAGCGTTGGTGCACCTGCGGCCATCAACCCTCGACCCGTTGCACTATCGCCGGTGAGGGCAATGATGTCGATGCGCGGATCTGCGGCGAACTGCGCGCCGATCTCGGCGCCTGGTCCGGTGATGACATTGACGACGCCGGCAGGGAAGCCAACCTCGCGGGCCAACTCGGCCAGCCGGAGTGCTGCGAGCGGTGTTGCGCTTGCGGGCTTCATCACGACGGTGTTGCCAGCGGCCAGCGCAGGTGCGGCCTGCCAGACCGCCATCGCGAGCGGATAGTTCCACGGCGCAATGAGTGCCGCAACGCCGATCGGCTCTCGTCGAATCATGGAGGTGTGGTTGCCGGTGTACTCACCAGCGGCAATCCCTTCGGGGGCGCGCAGGATTCCGGCGAAGTAGCGCAGGTGATCGACAACGGCGGGAATGTCTCCATCGCGGCGAAGCTTGCGTGCGGTGCCGGTCTGCCAGACCTCCAGATCGGCGAAGTGATCAGCCTCGCGCTCTACGGCATCGGCGAGCGCAAGAAGAAGTCGCGCCCGCTCGGCGGGGAGCGTCGTGCGCCAGCCGCCGGTATCAAACGCACCCCGAGCGGCAGTAATGGCCGCGTCCACATCGGCGGCCGATGCGTGCGGAATCTCGCCAATCGCGGCACCGGTCGCTGGATGGCGCAGGGTGAAGGTGCGACCGCCGGTTGCCCCACGCGAGGCGCCGTCGATCAGCATCGTTGGGGCGAACGGTGGAGCGGCCTGCGGTGCACGGGTTGTCATGCGCGAAGGGTAGGTGATACGCCGCGTGGCTGGAAGTGGTCGGCGCGCTAGGATGCACCCATGCCGAGCGATCAGTCACCGAAGGGCGCCGCACCACGACGCACGACTGCGCGTGCCGCCAGCGTGACAACTCCGGCCCCCGCCGCAACCGTTGCTCCAGCCAGTTCAGGCCTCGCCGGCAGCAGTCCATGGGCCTACGCCCCAGCGCCAGAGTCTCGCGAGATCGTCACGATCCGCCAGCGCTACGGCCTCTTCATTGACGGGAAGGAGCGCGCTCCATCGGGCGGCGAGGTCACCATCACCTACAACCCAGCAACCGAGGAGCCCCTCGCCGAGATCGCGAAGGGGACCCCCGCCGACGCTGACCGTGCCATCGAGGCCGCCGACCGCGCCTATCGCAAGGTCTGGTCGAAGCTGCACCCACGCGAGCGGGCCAAGTACCTCTACCGCATCAGCCGCATCCTGCAGGAGCGCAGCCGCGAGTTTGCGGTCACCGAAACGATGGACTCAGGGAAGCCGATCCGCGAGTCGCGCGACGTAGATGTCCCGCTCGCCGCCGCGCACTTTTGGTATTACGCCGGCTGGGCCGACAAACTCGAGTACGCCGTTCCAGGCCGCCGCCCCGAGGCGCACGGTGTCGTCGGACAGGTGATCCCGTGGAACTTCCCACTCCTCATGTTGGCGTGGAAGATTGCCCCAGCACTTGCCGCGGGCAACACCGTGGTGCTGAAGCCTGCCTCAACGACACCGCTCACCGCGCTTCTCTTCGCCGATGTCTGCCGCCAAGCCGAACTCCCAGATGGCGTCGTCAACATCGTCACCGGCCCGGGCAGCACCGGCATGTCAATCGTCACCGACCCGCGTGTCGCGAAGGTCGCCTTCACCGGCAGTACCTCGGTCGGCGTCACGATCGCCAAGGGAATCGCCGGACAGGGGAAGGGCCTCACACTGGAGCTCGGTGGCAAGGCGGCCAACATCGTCTTTGAAGATGCGGCGCTCGACCAGGCGGTCGAAGGCGTTGTCAATGGCATCTTCTTCAATCAGGGTGAGGTCTGCTGCGCGGGCAGCCGCCTCCTCGTGCAGGAGTCCATCGCCGAAGAGTTCCTCGCGCGACTGCGCGATCGCATGTCCATGCTGCGCATCGGCGACCCGATGGATAAGAACACCGACATCGGCGCGATCAACTCCAAGTCACAGATGGAGAGCATCGGCGAACTCGTGGCGAGCGGCGTCGCCGAAGGTGCTCAGATTTGGCAGCCGGCCTGCGACCTGCCAACGCGCGGCTGGTTCTTCCGTCCAACACTCTTCACGAACGTCGCACAAAGCCACCGCATCGCCCGCGAAGAGATCTTCGGGCCGGTCTTGGCCACGATCACCTTCCGCACCGTTGCTGAGGCAATTGAGAAGGCGAACAACACGGCGTACGGACTCTCCGCCGGCATCTGGACAGAGAAGGGGAGCCGCATTCTGCAGGTTGCTAGCGCCCTCAAGGCGGGCGTCGTCTGGGCGAATACGTTCAACCGTTTTGATCCAACCGCGCCGTTCGGCGGCTACAAGGAGTCCGGCTACGGGCGCGAAGGCGGCATGCAGGGCTTGCACGCCTACCTGAGGAGTTCTTAGTCATGGGGAAAAAGTCGAAGCGTGCCGAGAAGCTCAACCTGCCGCTGACGATTGAGTCGGCAGAGGCCTCTGAGCGTCTTGAGGTGCGACGCACCGCCAAGCTCTACATCGGTGGTGCGTTCCCACGAAGCGAATCGGGCCGCAGCCGAGAGGTCCAGCTTGCGAAGGGCGGCGTTGCCAACATTGCCGGCGGTTCGCGCAAGGATTTGCGCGAAGCCGTTCGTGTCGCGCGCATTGCCGCTGAGCCGTGGGCAGCGCGCACCGCAATGGTGCGCGGACAGATTCTCTATCGCGTCGCCGAGCTGATGGAGGGCCGCGCGGCGCAGTTCCGTGATGACCTGATCAACCACGGCGCGTCAAAGTCTGACGCCGCAGCAGAGGTCTCTGCCGCCATCGATCGCATGGTCTGGTACGCAGGCTGGCCCGACAAGCTCTCTGCTGTACTGGGCGGCACCAATCCAGTCGCCTCATCGCACTTCGTCTTCACCCTCCCTGAGCCAACGGGCGTCATCGCCTCCATCGCACCAGAGGCGTCGCCACTCCTTGGCCTCGTCTCGCGACTCGGTGGCATCCTCGCGGGCGGCAATGTGGCGATCGTCCTTGCGAGCGAATCAGCACCACTCCCCGCCGTCACTCTGGCCGAAACACTCGCCGTGAGCGACGTTCCGGCCGGTGTCGTCAACATCATCACTGCGCGCCGCGCCGAACTCCTGCCGCACCTGGTACGCCATGCCGACATCGATGGGTATGACCTGTGGGGGTGCCCCGACGAACTTCTCGTTGAGGCGGAGCAGGGTGCCGCGGAGCATGTCGCTCGTGTCGCGCGTCGCCCACATGGGGTGAAGGATCGTGCGGACGCCTTTGACGGCGAGCGCGGCGAGCGCATCGACGGCATTACCGCCTTCCTTGAGATGAAGACCGTCTGGCACCCGATCGGCTCGTAGCCGACGCTCCGGCGTCCGTGCGGCGCGCCAGCCAGTACGCGCTAGTCCAGGGTGAAGTCGTCCGGATCGGCGTAGGCGCCCGTCACCTCTTTTTCGAGCTGCATCAGCAGGTCGTTGACCAGGCTCGATGCGCCGAATCGGAAGCGGTCGGGGGTGAGCCAGTCAGGGCCGAGCGTCTCGTGAACGACCACCAGATACTGGATCGCCTCTTTCGCTGTGCGAATACCGCCGGCGGGCTTCATGCCCACCACCTTGCCGGTGCGGTTCCAGTGCTCGCGGATTGTCTCCAGCATCACGAGCGTTACCGGGAGCGTCGCCGCGGGTGTGACTTTCCCGGTTGAGGTCTTGATGAAGTCGCCACCTGCGGCAATCGCGAGTGCAGAGGCGCGTCGTACGTCGTCGTAGGTGCCGAGCTCGCCCGTCTCAAGGATGACCTTCAGGTGTGCAGGGCCGCAGGCCTCTTTCACCGCGACGATCTCGTCCCACACCTTGGCGTAATCGCCAGCCAGGAAGGCACCGCGGTCGATCACCATGTCAATTTCGTCGGCGCCAGCGGCAACGGCGTGCTTCGTCTCAGCAATCTTCAGGTCGATCCACGAGCGGCCGCTCGGGAATGCCGTGGCGACAGCGGCAACCTTGACGCTGCTCCCCTTGAGCGCCTCTTTCGCCACGCCGACCAGGTCGGGGTAGCAGCAGAGCGCCGCGACCGAGGGCATTGAGGCATCGCCAGGCAACGGGCGCATCGCCTTTGTCGCTAACTGGCGAATCTTCCCCGGGGTGTCTTTCCCTTCAAGAGTGGTGATATCGCACATGCTCAGTGCAAGGCGGAGTGCCCACACCTTGGAGGACTTCTTGATCGAGCGCGTCTTCAGGGTGGCGACGCGCTCCTCAATGCCAATGCGGTCGACCGGGGTCGCGTCGCGGAGCCAGGCTCCGAGCGCTCGTGAATCTGTCGCAACTGGCAGTGACGAGGTCATATGGGGGAGTATCCTCTCTCTCGCTGAGATGCGCACGCGGGTGTGCAACCTGCGGGACAGTAGATGGGGAGGGGAGCCATGGAGTTCCAGCGGGCCGACGATGCTCGTCGCCTCTTCTTTGAGATGCCGAAGCCCGAGCTGCACCTCCATCTTGACGGCTCGCTTGATCCCGCTTTAGCACTCGAACTCGCCGCAACGCGCAACGTTGATGCCCCGCGGGATTGGGCAGGCATGCGCGCCGCCCTCGTCGCTCCGGAGCGCTGCGCCGATCAGGCCGACCTGTTGCGCGCATTCGATCTACCGATCGCCCTCCTGCAAGATGCCGAGGCGCTTGATCGCGCCGCAGAGCAGTTGGTACGCGCCAAGGCGGCAGAGAACGTTGCCTACCTTGAGATGCGCTGGGGCCCACACCTCCACACCGCAAAGGGACTGACGCAGTCGCAAGTCATCGCCGCCGTTGCGGCGGGGGCGCGTCGCGCAGCCGCAGAAACCGGCATTGAGGTGCGCCTCATCATCACCGCCCTCCGCTCCCATTCTCTGGAAGAGAACCGCAACCTCGCAACGGCCGCAGTTGCCGCCCAGGACCTTGGTGTCGTGGCGTTTGATCTTGCGGGGCGCGAGGCCGCCTTCCCTGACCCGCTCACATTCAAAGAGTCGTTCGACATCGCGCGCAACGGCGGACTCGCGATCACACTCCATGCAGGGGAGTGGGGCGGCGCTGCGCAGGTGCGCCGCGCCCTTGAGGTGCAGCCGGCGCGGATCGCCCATGGTGGCGTCGCGGTTGACGACCCATCGCTCTGTGCTGAGCTTGCGGCGCGCAACGTTTCGCTTGACCTCTGTCCGACGAGCAACACGCAGGCGGCCATCGTCGCGGGCTACGGCGATTTCCCAATCGCCGAACTCCGTCGTCGCGGCGTACCAATAACCCTCAATACCGACGACCTGGTGGTGAGCGACGTCACCCTCTCCGAGGAGTACCTCAGCGTCCACCGCCGGCTGGGACTCCCGGTCGCAGACCTGATTGGCCTAGCGCGAACTGGTTACGATTTCGCGTTTGCCGAGCAGGGAACCAAAGTTCGTCTCAGGAACGCTCTGGAATCTTGGCTCGCGCAACGGGGTATGTAACAGAGCCGCAACCTTCCCTCGCTACCAAATTGCAATGCGTGCGCATCGCCCGCCGTTATGAGGCACAATGCCGCCACGGTCAGCGAATGGCTGACCCGCTCGTCGCCGTAGGCGTCTGAGCAAAAGGAAATAGCGGAGGGCTACATACATATGAAGACGCGAATGTTCGCGCTCCTCACCGTTCTCGCTCTTCTCGCCGCAGCGTGCGGTGGCTCGACGGCTTCGCCGTCAGCCTCTGCCGATGCCGGGAAGGCCGATTATCTGGCATGCCTCTCGTTGGACACGGGCGGACGCACGGATAAGAACTTCAACCAGTCAGCCT
>JBILBX010000069.1:0-4670 GCA_044353495.1 Candidatus Limnocylindrus sp.
CGCAGGTGGAGAAGCGCAATAAGGTTCGCGGCCTGGCGGCCGACACGAAGGTGGCGAAGGTGACCATGGTTGCCGTGCCCGACAAGCCCGGTATCGCGCGCTCGGTGTTCGATCCGCTCTCGGCGTCGAACATCAACGTCGACATGATCGTGCAGAACATCTCGCATGACGGCACTACCGACCTCTCGTTCACCACCTCGCGCGCAGACCTTGCCGCCGCACGCCCAGTACTTGAGAAGATTCGCGCCGAGATTGGTGCGCGCGCACTCGAGATCGATGAGAACGTGGCAAAGGTGTCGATCGTTGGTGCCGGCATTCAGAATGCGCCAGGCTATGCCGCGCGCATGTTCGGCACACTCGCCGACGCAAAGATCAACATTCAGATGATTTCAACCTCGGAGATTCGCATCACCTGCATCGTGAGTGAATCCGACGCGCCACGCGCACTACAGGCGTTGCACGATGCGTTTGATCTAGCAACGCCCGACGCCGTCGACGCGGAGTAGCTGCTCTGACACAGATCGTTGTTGAGCGACTCACCGAGGTTGCCTCAACCAACGACGTTGCACGTGAACGACTTTCGGCCGGGCTCGTTGCCGCCGACTCGCCGCTACTAATTCGCGCCGAAACACAAACGGCTGGTCGCGGTCGTCGCGGCCGCACCTGGCTCGATGCACCCGGAACGGGCCTGTTGATGAGCCTTGCACTGCGCGCTGGGGCTGGTTCGCCGCTCCCTGCTGACGCAGATCGTTGGTGGCGCGTCGCCGCCGAGTTCTCACTCGCAGTTGCCGACGCGATCGAAGATGCCGCCGGTATGCAGATCGGCACCGTTGGCCTGAAGTGGCCGAATGATTTGGTGGTGCGAAACATTGAGGGGGGCGTGACGCAGAGCTTCCGCAAGGTGGGCGGCGTCTTGGCTGAGGCGGGTGATGCTGGCAGCAACGATGCCTGGCTGATTGTTGGCTTGGGGTTGAACGTGCGCGGTGACGTGTCGAAGCTTGACCCGGCTCTTGCCGCTACAGCGACGAGTTTGGAGATCGCCACCGGCCGACCCATTGATCGCGAGGCGCTCTTTGCCGATGCGGTGGCGCGGCTCGAGGGGCGGCTCGGTGCCCTGGCCGACGGGCGGTTCGACGTGGCCAACTGGCGCTCCCGGCAGCTGCTTGAAGGCTGCTCGGTGGACCTCGAGGTAGGGGCAGGGGAGATCGTCACGGGGATCGTGGCCGGGCACGACGGGGCCTCGGGGGCGCTGATTCTGAGCGTGGACGGCACGGAGCGTGCCATTTTGGCGGGCGAAGTGACCAAGGTCGTGCGGATCGCCATCCCGTAGCGGGTACCATCTCCTTCTAGGGGAGGATCAATGCCCAGCTTTCGGAACCCGTTCAAGCGCCGCAAGGCGACCCCCGGAGCCGAGCCCGATTTGTGGGTTCGGTGCCCCGGGTGCTCAGAGCTCCTCTTCAAGAAGACCTTGGAGAAGAGCCTTCGGGTCTGCGCGGCCTGCGGCCACCACTTCCGTGTGCCCGCCCGCGAGCGCATTGCGCAGCTAGTCGACGAGGGCACCTTCGTTGAGGCCGACGCCAGCCTGATCTCGCTCGACCCGATCGTCTTCACCGACTCCAAGGGGTACCCCGAGCGGGCCGCCGCCGCCCGTGCCACCACTGGCGAGCGCGACGCCGCCATCCGCGGGACCGCCCTTGTTGGCGGCATCGAGGTCTCCCTCGTCGCCATGGACTTCTTCTTCATGGGTGGCTCAATGGGCTCGGTCGTCGGTGAGAAGGTCGCCCGCGCCGCCGAACTCGCCACCGCCCGCCGCCTCCCGCTCGTGATCGTCTCGGCATCGGGCGGCGCCCGCATGCAAGAGGGGACCTACGCGCTGATGCAGTTGCCAAAGACCCTCGCCGCCATCGCGCGACTGAAGTTGAGCGGAGGCACCTTCATTAGCGTGTTGACCGACCCAACCACTGGCGGCACCATCGCCTCGTTCGGCGCCCTCGGCGACCTGAACGTTGCCGAACCAAATGCACTGATCGGTTTCAGTGGCGCGCGCGTCTCCGCCGGCACCATTGGCGACGAACTTCCGGTTGGTTTCCAGCGCAGCGAGTTCTTGCTCGAGACCGGCTTCATCGATGCGATCGTGCCGCGCGGCAATCTGCGCGGTTGGCTGACGCGCGCACTCGGGCTCCTGCAGCCACTCCCCGCACCAGCGGTGCCGCTCTATCGCCAGATTCCGATTCCGGGCGTTGGCCTGATTGGTGGGATGGTCACTGGTGTGGCGCAGGGTGCTGGCGCAATGATCGGTTCCGTTCTTTCGCCCGTCGCTGACGCGGCGAGCAAGGTGGCGAATCGTGCCGACCAGATTCTTGAGAACCAGCGTGATCGACACCTGGCGCCAGAGCTTGGGCCACACCTCGACGAGGCCGAGGCGTGGAGCCATGTGCAGCGCGCACGCGAGGTACATCGACCACGTACCGCCGAACTACTTGAGGCGCTCGGTGCCGAATTTGTGGAGCTTCGCGGCGATCGACGCGCCGGTGATGACGGGGCAATTATTGCGGGCATTGCGAGCATCGATGGTCGTCGCATTGTCGTGGTCGGCACCCAGAAGGGGACCGACACCGAAAGCAACATTCGTCGCGGATTCGGCATGCCGCACCCCGAGGGGTATCGCAAGGCGATGCGCGCCTTTGAGCTTGCCGAGCGGCTGCACCTGCCGGTACTCACCCTCGTCGACACCCCAGGTGCGCACCCGGGCCCTGAGTCCGAACAGCACGGCATCGCCGAGGCGATCGCCGCCGCCATCAGCAAGATGACCGAACTACGCACCCCAATCGTCACGGTCGTCACCGGTGAGGGCGGCTCGGGTGGTGCGCTCGCCATTGCCGCCGCCGATCGCGTCTTCGCCTTTGAGCACGCCTACTACTCGGTGATCAGCCCGGAAGGGTGCGCCGCCATCTTGTTCCGCACCTCCGATAAGGCTCCCGCCGCGGCACGCGCCCTGCGCATCACCGCACCTGAGCAGGTCGCCCTCGGCGTGGTCGACGGCATCATCACTGAACCAGAGACGCTCTCCGCCGAATCAACCGTCACCCTGGCCCGCGCGATGTGGGAGAAGGTTTCTGCAACGTTCGATGAGCTGGAATCCATGAGCGACCTGAACGCGCTGCTCGATGCGCGCTATGCGCGCTATCGCGCCTACGGCGCATTTGATGAAGCCGCTCCAACAAAGAAGGGTCTTGTTGGCGCGATTCGTTCCATCCTCGGCATGGATCGTGAGAAGGTGCCGGCCGGTATCAACGATGAGTGGCTCGATGAGATCGAGCGCAATAGTGCGGGGGCGTAGCTGATGTCACACAACACTGAACGACTCGGCGAACTCCTTGACTCACTCGTTCCCGTGTTGATCGAGCGACTACATGAGACCGGGCTTGGCGAGATTGAGATTGAGCGCGACGGTGCCATCGTGCGCGTACGCGCCGAAGATCTTGGCGCGCCAGCAGTCTCCGCACCCGCTCCTGCCGCTCCGCGCGGTGGAACGCCCGCTGCAGCTGTGCCCGCACCGACCGCCGCCGATGATCGCCGCCACCCCGTGCGTTCGACCGCCGTTGGCTTCGTGAAGCTCGCCCCCGACATTCACGTTGGCGGCAAGGTGGCGAAGGGTGCGCTGGTTGCGACCGTTGATGTGCTCGGCGTTGCCGTTGAGGTGCGCGCCGATCACGGTGGCATCGTCGCCAAGCTGCGCTGCGCTACTGGCGATCCAGTGGAGTACGGTCAGGAGCTCTTCTTGGTCGAATCCGTTGGCGAGGTAAAGGCGTGATCAAGCGTGTGCTGATTGCGAACCGTGGCGAAATTGCGCTGCGAATCTTGCGCGCCTGTCGCCAGCTCGGCATTGAGGCGGTGGTCGCCTATAGCGAGGCCGATCGCGAGTCGCGCGCCGTGCTGGTTGCCGACGAGGCGATCTGCATCGGCCCCGCCGACGCCAAGCGCAGCTACCTCTCGGCCCCCGCGGTGATCTCGGCGGCACTGGCCACCGGTTGCGATGCCATTCACCCGGGGTACGGCTTCCTCTCCGAGAACGCCGCCTTCGCCGAGGCGGCTGCAGCGCACGGCATCACCTTTATTGGCCCCTCTGCCGAGGTGCTGGAGCGCTTTGAGAGCAAGGCCGAGGTGCGCGCCCTGCTGGCCAAGCACGGCCTCCCAACGATTCCTGGTTCCGACGGCGTCGTTGCCGACGAGACGGCAGCGGCAAAGGCTGCCGAGAAGATCGGCTACCCCGTCATCTTGAAGGCGTCTGCGGGCGGCGGCGGTCGCGGCATGCGTGTCGCTCAAAGTGCCGACGAGCTCGCGCAACTCTTCTCGCTCTGCACCCAAGAGGCGCAGGCGGCCTTCGGCGATGGCTCGCTCTACCTCGAGAAGTACCTCGTCGACACGCACCACGTTGAGGTGCAGATCGCCGTCGATAAGAGCGGCACCGCGTTGCACTTCGGTGAGCGCGACTGCTCGGTGCAGCGTCGACATCAGAAGCTGGTCGAAGAGTCGCCATCGACTGCACTCACCCCAAAGGTGCGCGAAGAGTTCTTGACGCGCGTCGCCAAGGCGGTCGGTGCCGCCGGCTATCGCAACCTCGGCACCCTGGAGTTCTTGGTCGGCGCCGATGGGAAGCCGTACTTCAT
>JBILBX010000070.1:0-4662 GCA_044353495.1 Candidatus Limnocylindrus sp.
AAGGTAGTGCGCTGCGAAGAGGAGGCGCGTTCCTCGGGCGACATTGGACTTATCGGCCTCCATCAGTCGGACGCACTCATCGAATGATTGCCGATAGAGGGCATCGATCTGGTCATCGCTGACCGCGACCTCGCGGGCGCGGGCAGGGTCAACGTCAACGAGCGCCATCAGGATGCCGTGTAGCTGCGATGCTGCCAGCTCACCGATCTCGGGGAGGTGCAGGTATCGCTGCAGCGCTGGCTCTGGGGCAAGCTGGACGGCAATCTTCGCCACGGAGGCGGCATGATCACCGATCCGCTCCAATTCATAGACAACGTGATTCATCATCAAGAGGTTTCGTAGGTCGCGGGCGACCGGGCTCTGCGTGGCGATGGTGGTCGTGATCGCCGTGATGACCTCGTGCTGCATATCGTTGATCTTGCGGTCGCCGATGATCACCGCGGTGGCCTTCTCGGCGTTGTGGGTGACGAGCGCGTCAAGGGCGTCGCGGATCGCCGCCTCGGCCATGCTCCCCATGCGAACGACCGTCTCCTTGATGGCGCGGAGTTCGCGGTCAAGGGGCTCGCGGGCGCCCTGCGGCGCTGCCGTGGCGCCATCAGTTGCGGTGCGGGCGAGGATCTCCTGGATCTCGCTTTCGACTCGGCCCTGATCGTCTCCTGTTGGCATATCCCCTCCGCGCTGCTCAGGTGATTGGTTTACATCCTACCGCCCCAGCCCCACCGAGAGGGAATCTCCGTTCACGGCTAGGATGCGCCAATGGTGGCAGGGAAGCGTTCACGCAGTGTTCACGCGGCGAGGCCGCGTTCAGGCGGCGCCCCCCAGACCCCCAAGACCCGCCGCGGCCGGGTGGGGAGCTCACAGGCAGGGATCCCTCGGGTCTGTGCCGTGGTCGACATCGGCTCCAATTCAACGCACCTCTATGTTGCGGTCTCGGATGGGGTGCGCCAAGAGGTGATCGCCGATGAGTCGATGCCGATTGAGCTCGGTCGGCTGGTCGAGCAGGATCGCACCATTGGGCGTAAGGCCACCACGGCAATTAGCGACGCACTCGTGGCATTCCGCACGCGAGCCAGCATCCTCGGTGCGGATGAGCTCTTTGTCGTTGCCACCGAACCCTTCCGCCGCGCCCGTGACCAAGAGAGTGTGCTGCGCGCCCTGCGTGGACCAAAGTTTGGTGCACCAATCGTGTTGACCCACGAGGAGGAGGGGCTCCTCACCGTCCTCGGTCTACACCACGGACACGACCACTCAGTTCCACAGCTCGTCGTTGACATTGGTGGTGGATCAACAGAAGCGGTGGAGCTTCACCCTGGCGAGCTGCCACGCGCGATCGGCGTCTCTATCGGCTCGGCGCGTCTCTTGGCGCGCGTCTCATACCAGGACCCGCCTCGCCCACGCGAGTGGCAGGAGCTCCGTCGGCACGCCCAGATCGCGCTGGCCGACCTTACCGTTGCCGATGTTCACCGCCTTATTTTGGTGGGCGGGACCGCAACGCGACTGCTCAAGCTTGTTCCGGCAACACTGATTAGTCGAACGGTTGAACGCGAAGATCTTGCAGCGATGGGGGAGCGGCTCGTGGCACTCACCGCCAAAGAGGTTGCAGAGCGTTTCGCAATCTCGCAGCGTCGAGCGCGACTCCTTCCAGCGGGCATCGCGATTGTTGAGGCGCTACTGCAGCGAACGACGGCGCGAGAGGTCACGGTTGATCGCGGCGGTATTCGTGAAGGCTTGGTTGTTGCCGTAGCACGCGCGGGTGATGGGTGGCGCGAAGCGCTCCCAGCGCTTGTTATGGAGACTCGGGCAGGCTCCTCGCGCTAGATCGAGAGTGAGAGCAGTCGGGCCGCTCGACCGACCTTTGATTCGCCACCGACGGTAACGCCTGGTTGCGCTGCGATCCACGCGCCCAGTTCGTCTGTTGCGCGGTCACGAATTTCAGACGGAATGGTGGCGAGGAACTCAATCTCAAGTTCCGTCCAGCGGTGTTCGGTCGGGGGTGTCGGTGCAGACGCGCGGACCTCGTCTACGCTGAGCAGCGCGAGCGCTCCCTCGCCTGTTGAGAGCACGAACGGCTGGCGCTCCTGGCGAAGTGTGAGATAGGGCTGCAAGCGATTGAGCACGTGTGGCATGTCAACTCCGGCCTCTGTGAGCGTTGACACAATTTCAGCTGGGAGCTCCTCGTGCGGTTCTGGTGTGCGTTCAATCTCTCTGCGCTCAGTCAGCGGGCCTGAGGTGCTTTCCGCTCGTTCGGACTTGAGCGTGTACCGCAACGGTTCGCCATCGGATCGGCGTCGTCGTAGTCGCCAGCCGGCGGCGAGAATCTGGCCGCGATAGTCCAGGTACTCATCAAGAAGGTGGAGCGTAGGGTGAGGCTGCGCCAACTGGTAGCCGCTCGGAAGCGCGGGGGCGTGCGCGTGCTCGAGGAGAAATTTCAACTCGCGCTCCATGGCGAGATTATGCCTGAGATGCGGCGAGTGCCACCTGTCGCAAGGTTTCAAACGATGAGGTGCCCGTGTCTGCGAGACGCTCCCAAGCTCCGTCTGGCTGCAGTATCCAGGCGTTGGATGTGTCGGCGAGGAGTGCGGCGAGGATCTCATCAGTCTTGCGGCGAACCTCATGGCCTTCGAGTGGGAAGAGCACCTCTACGCGTCGGTCAAGGTTGCGCTCCATCAGGTCCGCACTTCCGGCGAAAAGATCAACGCCATCGGGCCCCGCAAAGCGATAGATGCGGCTGTGCTCAAGGTAGTCGCCGATCACCGAGCGAATCCGCAGGCGACCGCCATGGCGCGCTGGGTTTGGCAGGAGGCCACACATGCCACGAACGATCAGGTCCGTGGAGACTCCCGCCTCGGCGGCTTGATCGAGGACTGCGATCATCTCGGGATCGATCAGGGCGTTCACTTTGATGGTGATGGCGGTCTCAGCGCCGCCTCGTGCCTGTTCGGCGAGACGATCGATGCGTCCCTTGATCTCGCTGCGCAGATGATCGGGCGCAACGAGGATGCGCTTATACGCCGAGGTGCGCGCAGCACCGGTCAGGAAGTTAAAGAGGACCCCTACATCGGTGCCGATCACATCGTTCGTGGTGAAGAGGCCGATGTCGGTGTAGCCACGTGCTGTCTTCGGGTTGTAGTTCCCCGTGGAGAGGTGCACATAGCGGTGAATCGAGGAGCCTTCGCGCCGGGCGATCAGTGTCGCCTTGCAGTGCGTTTTGAGGCCCATCACGCCGTAGACCACGTGCGCGCCCGCCTCTTCGAGTCGCCGCGCCCACTCGATGTTCGCCGCCTCGTCAAAGCGCGCCTTGAGCTCGACGAGCACCACCACCTCTTTCCCTGCCTGGGCGGCGCGGATCAGATGCGCAGGAATGCTTGAGGTCGCCCCAGTTCGGTAGAGCGTGGAGCGGATCGAGAGCACATCAGGATCATCGGCTGCCTGAGCAAAGAACTGATCCACGCTTGCCTCAAAGCTCTCGTATGGATGGTGCACCAGCAGGTCGCCCTCGGCGATCACCCTGAAGATGTCGCCGTTCGGGGACGTGGCCGACTTAGCCGCAGTGATGCGCGCTGGCGTGACCGGCTGCCATCGTGGAGCACGCAGATCAGGGCGAGGAAGGCTCGCAACCTGCAACGCCACAGAGAGGTCGAGCAACCCGTCAACGACCTGCACCTCGCTCTCGCTGATCTCAAGCCCAGCCAAGAGCATCTCAAGCAACTCACTCGGCATCCCGGCGCCAACCTCTAGGCGCACCACGCTGCCGAACCGGCGTTGACGGAGCCCCTCTTCAATTGCCTCAAGAAGATCGTCTGCCTCTTCTTCAACAGTATCGAGGTCGGCGTCACGTGTGACTCGGAAGAGGTGTGCGTCGAGGATCTCTGTGCCGGGGAAGAGAAGGTCAAGATGGGCTGAGATCAGCTCTTCCATCAAGATCCAATCACCGTTACCAAACTGCACCATGCGACCGAGGATGGTTGGCACCTTTACGCGCGCAAGTGAGATCTCCTGGTCGTCATGTGCTCGGAGCCGTATCGCGAGCGAGAGGCTCAGTGAGCTAATCAGCGGGAACGGGTGGCCTGGGTCAACCGCAAGGGGAGTCAGCACAGGGAAGGTCTCTCGTGTGAACCGCTCCGTCAGAACCGACTGCTCAGCTGCATCGAGGTCAGCCCACCGTCGGAGTGGCAGCCCCTCGTCGCGTAGCTCCTCAATGAGTGTGCTCCAACTCCCTTGCGCCGATTCGGTAAGGAGGCTGGTCGCCTCGCGAATCAGTGCTAGTTGTACGTCGGGGGTACGGCCGTCGGGCCCAGGGTTGCGTACTCCAGCGACCAACTGATCTTGGATTCCGGCAACGCGCACGCCGTAGAACTCGTCGATGTTGGATGCAACGATGCCAAGGAAGCGGAATCGGTCAAGAAGCGGACGGCTGCTGTTTGATGCCTCAGTTAAAACACGCGCATTGAAGGCGAGAAGCGAGAGCTCACGACTGACGCCAAGCGTCATCGTGGGGCACTCATGCAGCTGGCGCACGCACAGCGTTGGCGAAGGAGCGACCAGGTGTAGTAGCCGGTTCGGTGACCGTCGCCCCAGAAGAGGCAGAGCGCATAGCTCCCAACCATCTCGCCGCCCTCAAGCTTTGTCTGGCTTGGGCTTAGGGTTGGATTGGCGTCGAGC
>JBILBX010000071.1:0-4583 GCA_044353495.1 Candidatus Limnocylindrus sp.
ACGTATTGATGCGGCGATTGCCGACGGCTCGCTCCGAGAGATGAGCGGCCTGCGCAGCGCACTCGCTGCAGCGCGAGAGAGTGGCCTCCACCTGTTGACGCTGCTTGGGAGTGGCGGAGTGCACGCCAACGACCGCCATGCGATCGAGGTGCTGCGTGCCGCACACGAGGCCGGTGTTCCGCGAATTCTTGTGCACCTGCTTCTCGATGGCCGTGATACGGCGCCCCGATCGGCGGCGGCAGCCCTTGCCTCGTTCCAGCAGCGCATGAGCGAGGCGGCGCCGTCTGCACAAATCGCGACGATCGGTGGTCGCTACTACGGCATGGACCGCGACGCCCGTTGGGAGCGCACCGCGGCCGCGCTTGAGAGCATCGTCCTCGCCGGCGATCGTTATGCGAGCAGCCCAGAGGTGGCCCTGGAAGAGGCGTATGCGCGTGGGGAGAGCGATGAGTTCGTTCTACCAACGAGAGTGGCGCTGCGCGACGCCGCTACGGTGCGATTTGCGCCAACCGATGTTGTGATCCATGCAAACTTCCGCGCCGATCGAGCGCGGCAGCTCATCCGTGCACTTGCTGCGCCTGAGATGGTCAAACTTGCCCGCCCGGCCACACTCCCTGTGCGTTGTTGGGGTATGACCTCCTACGGAGAGGGTGAGGGGCTTGCGTCGGTGCAGCCAATCTTCGGGCCCTCTGTTGTGCCATCACTTGCTGGGATCGTTGCCGCCGCAGGCCTGCTTCAGCTGCACGTTGCGGAGACAGAGAAATACGCACATGTCACCTACTTCTTGAACGGTGGCATCGAAGAGGCCTTCCCGGGTGAGCGGCGTACCCTGATTCCCAGTGACCGTGTTGCCACCTACGACCTAGCACCTGACATGCAGGCGGAGGCGATCGCGGCGGCGGTTGTCGCCGCACTTGAGCATGGCGATGAGAGCTTCATTGTTGCCAACATCGCGAACCCAGATATGGTCGGACATACGGGTGACTTTGCCGCCACAGTGCGCGCATGTGAAGCCACAGACCGGGCCATTGGCGTCATTGCGGCGGCAGCGGCGGCGGCTGGCGCCACCCTGCTGATTACGGGTGACCATGGCAATGCCGAGGAGATGTGCAGCACTGATGGCTCGCCGCTCACCAGCCACACCCTGCAGCGTGTGCCACTGCTAGTCGCGTACGGCGATGGCCGAGGGCCAGCCTTGGCTGAGGGGGACCTGAGAGATATCGCCCCTACCGCCTGTGCCCTCTTGGGCCTTCACCCGGATCCCGCCATGACGGGTGAGTCGCTCCTGCGGCCTTAGCCCACAGGCGCATCCCGTGCGGGTCGGGTGGTAGAATCAGACCAAGAACAGATAGTCCAGATAAGGAGGACCAATGAATCCACTACTTGCCCTCGGGCAGATCGTCGTCAGCATCTTCCTGATCATCGCCATCCTGATGCAGTCCCGCGGGATTGGCCTCAGCTCGGCGTTCGGTGGAGATTCCAGCGTCTATCGCTCCCGCCGCGGGGTTGAGCGTCAACTGCTCCGCTTCACGGTCGCGCTGATCCTTCTCTTCGTCGGCTTCTCGGTGCTCGGCTACCTGCAGACGAACTAAGCCGGACCGCCCTGGTGCGCAGGCAATACGGCGCTCAACAGGGAGTAACCCGCAAGGTCATCGCGGCGCTCTTCGCCGCAGCGGCACTCTTTGCTGGAGCCGCCCAACTTGGCCTTGTGAGCACCCAGATTCCCGGGGTCGGTGTTCCAGACGGAGAACTGCCCTCTGGCGAAGGCGTATTGACCGTCGGCGTTGTCGGGATCGCGTCAACGCCACTTCCACTCTTTGCTGAAACCGCTGCAGATCGTGCTGTCGTTGCACTGACGTATCGGAGCCTGACGCGCCTCGATGCGAGCGGGTGGCCGGGGCCCGACGTCGCGTCGACGTGGGGCGTTGCCGCCGACGGCCTCTCGTGGACCTTTAGCCTAGACCCAGATGCACGGTGGCAAGATGGATCCACGGTGACTGCGGCCGATGTACTGACGACGGTCGCCATCGCATCGGAGCTCGGTACCGCGGGCGGCTATTGGCAGTCCATCACTGCTGAAGAGGGTGATGCTGCCGGTACCGTCCGGCTGAGCGCCTCGCGGGCGCTCGCGAATCTGCCGACAATGCTCGGATCGTTGCCACTCCTCTCCGCGACACAGTTCGCCGGACTCAGCGCGGCACAGATCCCAGACTCTGACGCGGCAAAGGTTCCGCAGGGGACTGGCCCTTATCGCATCACCAGCATCTCTTCTGGAGGAGCCGGCCTGATCCGACGTACCGACCTCCTCGCCGCTGACACGGCATCACTCACTGCTGCCGGCACTTCAGCAGAGAAGATTGCGCTCTACTTCTTCCCCGACGCCGCCTCCGCGCTGAGTGGGTGGAGCGCCAGCTCTCTTGATCAGCTTGTGGGATTGGACATTGCCGATGCTCGCCGTGGCACCGCAGCCCGCGGCAGCACGATTGAACTCGGGACCACCGTGTTCTCGGGTATCGCCACGAACTTGCGACCAGGGAGCGTGCTGCGTGATCCTCGACTCCGAGCAGGTTTAGCCGCACTTCTCGACCCTGCTGCCATCACCACAGTGTTCGGCGGTTCTGTTGCGCGAACACCGGTATCGCCGCTCTCGTGGGGCTGGACCGCACTCCCCGATGCAAAGAGCGGGCTTGACTATGCGACGAGCCTCTTCAAGGCGGTCAAGTGGAAGAAGGGGGAGGCTGGATGGTCGCTCCCAGGTGGCGGAGCGGCAAGCCTTGAGATTTTGACGCTTCCAGCACTGGCGCACCCTGTTGATGCTGCGGTCGCAGCACAGGCGGCGGCGGCATGGACGGCCTTTGGTATCCCAACACGCGTCACGGAGCTCTCGCCCATTGATCTGACGACTCGACTTGCCTCAGGTTCCTTCCAACTAGCCGTTCTGAACGTTGATGTTGGGATCGATGTTGATCTCTATCCGCTCCTCGGCTCGGGGGCAGTCCTGACCGGGGGCAACATCGCGGGCATTCAGCTGAAGGATCTCGATCTGTTGCTCAATCGCGCGCGCCAGCCGGGTGATCGGGCTGCGCGCACGGCGGCCTTGGTGGCCCTCCAAAAGTGGCTCGCAGAGACGAACTACATCCTGCCAATCCGCTTCCGTGCCGCTGAACTCTTGTCCTCAAGCCGCGTCACTCAGGTGGCCCCAATGCTCGTTGATGAGCCAGAGAGCTACCTGCGGGCTGTGCTATCCTTCCGCCTCGCGACCCCCTGAGCGATTAGGGGGTTCGAACGGGTCGAGGTGGCGGAATTGGCAGACGCGCTGGCTTCAGGAGCCAGTGTCCGCAAGGACGTATGGGTTCAAGTCCCTTCCTCGATACCAGCACCTGTGCCCAGGTGGCGGAATTGGTATACGCGTACGTTTGAGGGGCGTATGACGCAAGTCATCCGGGTTCAAGTCCCGGTCTGGGCACCACATCGCTTCTGCTGACGGCCACGGGCCGCAGCCACACCCGGGCGGTTAGCTCAGTTGGTAGAGCACCTCGTTTACACCGAGGGGGTCGGGGGTTCGAGCCCCTCACCGCCCACCAGCATTCATCCTGCCAGGCCTCCTGTGTGAGGTGCCCGCTCTTGCGATCACACCCGCCGACGTAGTAGCGTGGCGCCATGAAATTCGTTGCAGTGCTCGGTCTCTCCGCGGCGCTCATCACCGGCTGCGGCGGGCCCAGCACGTCAGCAAGCCCTTCAGCGAGCCCATCAGGCTCGTCCAGCGATTGTGCCGCGGTGCAGCAAGACTGGGCTGCCGGTGGCATATCAAGCGACTGGAGCGGTGCAAATCTCATCAATTGCGATCTCAGTGGCGCAAATCTTGGCGAGGGCAAGTTTGTCGGCGCTGATCTCAGCGGCGCTGATCTCAGCGGCGCCAACCTGTTCGTCGCGGACCTCAGCAACGCCAACCTGACTGGGGCGAATCTAACTGGCGCCTTGGCCAACTCCCTTCTAGCAAACGGAGCGAACCTCACGGATGCAAACCTGACCGGGGCTGATCTCGAATCGGCCGATTTCATCGGTGCGAACCTCACTCGCGCCGATCTGAGCGGCACCAATCTTCCGTACGCTGACTTCAGCGACGCCACCATGACCGACGCCAATCTGATGGGCCTTGACCTAGGCGCCGTGAATTTTAGCGGCGCTGATCTTGTCGGCGCCAATCTGAACGGCGCCAAGGGCTTCGACACTAATTTTGCTGCAGCCAACCTCACGAGCGCCAACCTAAGCGGCGCAGACTTCAATTTCGTGAACCTTAGCGGCGCAAATCTCACGAATGCCAACCTCGCGAATGTGACCTATTGCGAGGTCACAATGCCTGACGGTACTCAGAACAACGACAACTGCACCCCGTAGGGGTTGGGCCCACGAGCCCTACCCCCCCTCTGCAGCCCCCCTTTAGCCTCCCCGCAGGGCCTCGTTGCGCCCCTCGGCGGGGGAGGGTATCCTTGCCGCCGTTGGTGCGTACGGTCGCGTGGCTGCGGGCGTCGGGCCGAGATAGCTCAGTTGGTAGAGCACGCGCCTGAAGAGCGCGGTGTCGC
>JBILBX010000072.1:0-4571 GCA_044353495.1 Candidatus Limnocylindrus sp.
GGAACCCTCGTCGCCGTCATCAGCACACTCGTCGTCGCGACGCTGCTCGCGATCTCCATCGGCTCATCGCCGAGCTGGCCACTCGTTCAGAAAGCCTTCTTCGACGGAACCTACTTCTCTACCTCACTCCCCGACGTGATCGGCGCATTCGCCATCAACATCCAGCTCTTCGTGCTGGCAGAGATCCTCATCTTGCCGATCGGGCTTCTGATTGCCCTCGCCCGATCCATCACCAGCCCGGCGCTCGCGCCGCTACGCATCTTCGCCACCATCTACACCGATTTCTTCCGCGGTGTGCCGAGCATCCTCTTGATCTATGTCTTGGGCTTCGGCGTGCCTGCGTTGCGCCTTCCTGGCGTGCCGAGCGAGCCGTTCTTCTGGGCACTGGTGACGCTCGTGTTGATCTACAGCGCCTACGTGAGCGAGGTCTACCGCGCCGGTATTGAATCAATCCACCCGTCGCAAGAGCGCGCGGCACGTGCGCTTGGCCTGACACGCTTCCAGGCGTTGCGTTTTGTGGTGCTGCCGCAGGCGCTCCGTCGCGTGGTGCCACCGTTGCTGAATGACTTCATTGGCCTGCAGAAAGATACGGCGCTTGTCTCGATACTCGGTGTCGTTGAAGCCTTTAAGCAGGCGCAGATCCTGAAGTCGGCGAACTTCAACTTCACGCCGCTGATGGTGACCGCGGTGATCTTCTTGGTGATCACGATTCCAATGACACGCCTCGTTGATCGCCTCGCCGCCAAAGATCGCGCGGCGCAGCAGGGAGGCACCCGCTGATGGCCCGCGCAGCAGCGAAGCGGACGGCGGCGGCACCGGTGCTGGAACTGCGCGGCGTCTCGAAGCGCTATGGACGCGCGCTGGTGCTTAACAAGATTGACCTCTCGCTCGCCGAGCACGAAGTGGTCTGCCTCATCGGCGCTTCGGGTTCCGGTAAGTCGACCCTGCTCCGCTGCGCCGACCTACTTGAGCCGATCGACGCCGGCAGCATCACGCTCGACGGTCGCGCCGTGCACGCCGACGATCCGGATGCCGATACGACACGCCGTCAGCTCGGCATCGTCTTCCAGGGCTTCAGCCTCTTCCCCCATCTCACCGCCCTCGAGAACGTCGCCCTCGCCCCGCGCGTGGCACTCGGCCTGACCGCCGCTGCAGCAGAGAAGCGTGCCCGCGCGCTGCTGAAGCAGCTCGGCCTTGCCGCAAAGGCGAACGCCTACCCCGACAGCCTCTCTGGGGGGCAGCAGCAGCGCGTTGCGATTGCCCGTGCGTTGGCAACAGAGCCGAAGGTCCTGCTGCTTGACGAGATCACCAGCGCGCTTGATCCAGTCTTGGTCGCCGATGTGCTCGAAGCGTTGCGCACACTCGCCAAGGGCGGCGCAACCATGTTGATTGCCACCCATGAGATGGCCTTCGCCGCTGATGTTGCCGACCGCATCTGCTATCTCGAAGGTGGCCGAATTGTGGAACAGGGCTCTCCTGAGAAGATCTTTAAGGCGCCACGAGACCCACGCACCCACGCCTTCTTGAAGCGGGTGCGCTCTGTTGGGGCCAGCGCCCTTCGCTAACGGGCCGCGATACGCCGCCCGTATGTGGGCTGGAATACGCTGACGAAATGAGTCGCATGTATCGCGTCAAGATCGCCGGACGTTGGACCGATGCGCCGAAGTGGGCGCTCGATCTCCCCTTTGAGGTTCGCCCGATGCGTGGCTTCACTGTCGCCGCCTGGCCGCACTGGCGCCCAACGCTTGAGCTCCTGGCGCGGGCTACTGCACGCGCCAAGCGCAGGCTTGAGTGGGTGCGCATTCATGACCATACGGGCACACGTCGTGAACCCTCGCATCCGTTCGGTTGGGTGATCACTGAAACGGGTGAGATGTTCCTCTGCTCATACGACAAGGGAACCGCACTGCACGAACTTGCACATCTCATCAGTGGTGACTCCCACGGCGATGCGTGGGCAAGGAAGTGCTTTGAGTTGCATCGCATCTGGCTGCGCGGTGCGGCAATCACAGCGGCAGATCTTGAGGTGACGCGCTACCTCTCGGGGCGACGTGAGTGGAAACGACGATTTGGAGAACGGCCACCGAAGCAGCCGGTACCGAAGAGCTCCTGGGTTACCGAGGGTCGGCGGGCGGCGGCAGCAGGGCGGTAAGTCGCTGCACGTAGGCGGCACCAGCCGCCTCCCAACTGAGACCACTCTGAATCGCTGCGAGGCCAGATGCAATGCGGTTTGCGCGCTCCGCTGGATCAGCGGCAAGTCGTCGGATCACAGCGGCCGCCTCCTCCGCGCTCCCTGAGGCGTAACGTGCCACCGACGCTTCAGGAACAAGGTCGTCAAGCGTGTTGAGACGCGTCCCCAACACCAGCCGGCCGCTCGCCATTCCCTCAAAGACCTTGTTGGAGATTGAGAGATCGGTGAACTCGTCAAGCCGCGTTGGTGCCAGTGCGATATCGGCACCACGAATGAGCGCCGGCACCGCCTCAAATGGCACACGGCCAAGGAACTCCACTGCGTCTGCAACGCCGAGCTCCGTTGCAAGTGCCTGAAGTGCGGGTTCGCGATCACCGCGACCCGCCACGACCAAATGCACTGGGAGCGGTGATGGTGCAGCGCGCAGGAGAGCAACGGCGCGAATGATGACGTCTACTTCGTAGATTGGGGTGAGGGCGCCCGTGTACACCAACCGCAAGGTGCCGTCTGCCATCCAGGTTCGATCGCTAGCAGTTGCAGCTGCGAATCGTTGCGTCTCAGGGACGTTGAGGAGCACCTCCACCGCATCGGCGCGTCGCGGGGCGATCTTGACCAGACGGTCGCGCAGGCGGGGGGCGGTGACAAAGACCCAATCGGCGATGGCGATGGAGCGGCGTTCGGCAAGCGCGACAAGTGAGACCAGTGCGCGCGCAGCAAAGCGCGTGAGGAGCGAGCGCGACGATCGCGCGAAGCGCATGCGGAAGAGTTCCGGGGACGCTTCGTGTAGATCAAGGATCAGGCCGATGCGGTGGCGTCGGCGCAGCGGCACGGCGGCGAAGACGAGCCAGTCTGGAACGCTGTTTGCGTGGACAACATCGATCGGACGCTCCCGGTCAATTTGCAGAAGCGCACGTGCTGCCAGCACCGCGAAGCGACCGTACTCAACAACATAGGTGCTGATTCCCGCCCCCTGGTTTCGCTGGACTGGTTGGCGGTAGAGCTGGGCGCCGTCAAGTTCGCCTCGAGCAGGATCGCCGTTACGTTGAAGGGAGATGATGCTGACGTGCCAGCCGGCGGCGCGGGCCGCGCGGGCCGCGCGTCGGACGCGCGGATCCTCGTCTACGTAGGAGTGCACCACGAGTGCCAGGTGCGGCATGGATCCCCTCGCCTTCTGAATATCTCTGGGCGATCGTAGCAGGGGCTTGGCACGCATCAGGAGCGCATCAGGCACGCAGGTGGGGGGGCGGAACCCGTAGACTCTCCCCCTTATGGAACGCCGAAAGATCTTGCTCGACGCCGACGTGGGGATTGACGACGCGATCGCCATGCTCCACCTCGCTGGACGTAGCGACATTGAGCTGCTCGCCGTTGGCAGCGTGCATGGCAACATCCCGTCGGACCTTGCCGCGGTCAATGCCCGCCGCCTCCTCGAACTCTGTGGTCTTGACGATGTTCCCGTCGCCTACGGCGCGCGCCGACCCATGGCGCAGCCGCTGGCAACCGCCGAGTGGGTGCATGGCGAGGATGGTCTCGGCAATACCAACCAGCCCGCACCGAAGCGCGGACCCGTTGCTGAAGATGCGGTTTCGCAGATCTTGCGCCTCACCCGCGAGATGCCCGGAGAGATTGACCTGCTCGCCGTTGGTCCACTCACCAATCTCGGACTCGCCCTCTGCCTCGACCCAGAACTCGCGGGGCGTGTGCGCTCTGTGGTGGTGATGGGCGGTGCGATTGCCCATGAAGGGAACGCATCCGCAACAGCTGAGGCGAACATTTGGCACGACCCAGAAGCCGCCAACCTCGTCTTCGGTGCAGAGTGGCCGGTCACCATGGTTGGCCTGGATGTGACGCAGGTCACGCGCTTACGCACGAAGGAGCTCGAGGCCATTGAGGCGATCGGCTCGGTGCGCTCGAAGTTCGCCCTAAAGGTGTTGAGCCACTACCTCGATGTCTATCAGCGAACGTTCGGCACGCGCGAGTGCCCACTGCATGATCCGCTCGCTGCGGGCATCGTCGCCGACCCCACCTACATGACTGAGTGGCTCGATCGCGCGGTAGAAGTGAACACCACCGGCCCAACCCGAGGCGCAACGATCATCGACCGACGCGCCTGGATGGCTCCCGCCGCTGACGCCCGAGAGACACGCGAGCGCAACGGTGGCAAAGATGCCACCCCGCCACTCGTACGAGTACCAATGAAAGTTGATGGCCCGCGTTTCGTTGCTGACCTGATCGCCTCACTCAAGTAGCGGCCCTGCTCAGCGGGGCGGCGTCAGACCAGTTCCCTGCGATCTTCTACGAGATCAAAGTAGACAAGCACAATCTTGGTCTCATCGCTGATGGGCAGACCAAGCTCCGACCAAAACTTGAAGTGACTCTC
>JBILBX010000073.1:0-4549 GCA_044353495.1 Candidatus Limnocylindrus sp.
GCGCTACGCGCAACACATCAGGCCCGTCGGGGGCGTCGTTGATTGGTGGTGGGGCGGCGGCATCCTCAACGGTCATATCGTCGCGGAACTCGAGGATCAGACGCGTGAGCAGCGGATCCCAGGCGAGAGCAATGGTGCCGACGCGGAACTCAGCGGTAAACGGTTCAGCAAGCGCCGGCAGCTTGCGTGGAAGTGGGAGTGGAGCGCTCGGTAGTTGCACGCTGCCGCCTTCGCTGAGGTCTTTCAGCATCTCCACGATTCGGCGGGCGAGCACCGCAATCTGGCTCTTCTCAACGACCACCGTCGCGGCGATGCCGCCGCCGATCGCCTGAAGATGAAAGACGCGCTGGCCAGGCTCGCCAATAGCGCCAGCAATAAACTGGTCGGGTGGATCGAAGCGGATGATCCTCCGCGCCATCAGTTTTCGCCGCGCAGACGCCCGAGGAGTGATGGTCGCTTCGGCTTATCAACGAGACCGGCAGCGGCTCCCTCTGCTGAGAGGTTGACTCGTACGACCGTTGGGCGCTCGCCGCTGTAGCGAATGACGGTGATGCTGGCCGGGTCAATCGCAATGCGCTGGAAGAGGTCGAGTGGGGTGCCGAGTGCGTCGGCGACGATCGCCTTGATGATGTCGCCGTGGCTGGCGCAGAGCCACGTCTCGTCGTCGTCAAATCGCGCATCGATCTCGCGAATCGCCTCAACTGCGCGCGCCGAGGCGGCGCGGAGTGACTCGCCATTAGGGAAGGTCATCGCCGATGGCTGTCGCTGAACGGTGCTCCAGAGCGGATCCTTCATGAGCTTGCGCAGCTCTTGACCCGACCAGTCGCCGTACTCCACCTCGGTGAGGCGCTCGTCGACCACGATGTCGGGGCGCGACTTCACGCTTGGGCCGCGCATCGAGCGCACCGCTTCGGCAGTCTCGAGGCAGCGCTGCATTGGCGATGAGGCGATACCAGCGATCTGTACGGCGCTGAGTGCCTCGGCGAGTGCCGCCGCCTCTTTGCGACCCGCTGGGCTGAGGGGGATCCCCTTGATGCGTCCGCTCAGCTTGATGCCGGTCTCGGCGGTACGCGCGTGGCGAACGAGAATCAGTCGTGCCATCGGCTAGTCGAAGTGTGGGAAGAGTGGTGGGTAGCTGAGATCAATGGAGCGATTCTTTCCGCCGACCTCGGTGAGCGGCACCTCGACGATCACGCCACCCTTCAGCGCGACCATCACGCCGAGGCGACCAGCCTCGAGCGCCTCAACGGCGGCAACGCCGTAGCGCGTGCCGAGCACGCGGTCGGCAGCCGACGGTGCCCCGCCGCGCTGCAGGTGACCTAATCGGGTGCAGCGCACCTCGAGCCCGCTGCGCTCCTCAAGGATCGTGGCGAGTGCATCGCCAACGGCAACCTTGTCGAGTCGTGGGTGACCAAACTCATCGAGAGGCACCGACGTGGCGGTTGCCCCTGCTGCGGGGAGCTTCACCCCCTCGGAGACGACGATGATGGAACTGCCATCGCCAATTGCGCGGCGCGCCCTCAACTTGGCGACAAGCTCGTCAAGTGCTGCGGCGGTGAACTCCACCTCTGGGATCAGAATCGCGTGTGCGCCGCCGGCGAGCCCGCCCCATGCGGCGACCCAGCCTGCGTCGCGCCCCATCACCTCGACAACAGCAACGCGGTGATGCGATGCGGTGGTGGTGGCGATTCGGTCGAGCGCCTCAGTAACGATGTTCGCTGCAGTATCGAAGCCGAGGCAGCCTTCGGTTCCCCAAACGTCGTTATCCATCGTCTTCGGAATGGCGTTGACCGCTGCGCCACGCTTGGCGAGACCTGCGGCAACGGAGAGGGTGTCATCGCCACCGATGGCGATCAGGGCGTTGAGGCCGAGGGCGCGCATGTTCGCCTCGGCGGCATCGAGGCCACCCTCGCGCTTCAGCAGGTTCGTTCGGCTAGAGCCGAGCATCGTGCCGCCTTGCGCCTGAATGCCGTGCACCGCGGCGCGATCAAGCGGTCGGGTGAGTGGAGCGCCAACTGTGGCGAGTCCCTTCCAGCCGTCAAGGATGCCAACTACTTCATGACCGCCAGCCGTTGCGCGGTGTACAACGGCGCGAATCGCAGGGTTGAGGCCTGGGCAGTCGCCGCCGCCGGTCAAAACGCCAATCTTCAAGCGTCCGCTCATCGGGTTGGACCTGTCATCTGGTCAGGGCGAACGATCTCGTCGAACTGTTCAGCGCTGATGTAGCCGAGCTCGAGGGCGGTCGCGCGCAGCGTTCCGCCGCTAGCGTGAGCGCGCTTGGCGATCTCTGCCGCCTTGTCGTAGCCAATCACTGGTGTGAGCGCCGTCACCAGCATCAGTGAGTCGTTGAGCAGTTCGGTGATGCGCGCCGCATCTGGCTCGGTGCCGGCGAGGCAGTGATCGGCGAACGAGCGGGCCGCGTCGCCAAGCAGACGGATCTGCGTCAGCAGGTCGAGTGCAATCAGTGGCTTGAAGACGTTGAGCTGGAAGTTCCCCTGGCTTGCGGCGAAGGCGATCGCCGCGTCGAGTCCGTAGACCTGCACGCAGACCATGGTGAGCGCCTCGGCCTGGGTTGGGTTCACCTTCCCCGGCATGATTGAAGAACCTGGCTCGTTCTCGGGGATGCGCAGTTCGCCGAGACCAGCTCGTGGCCCAGAGGCGAGCCAGCGCACATCGTTGGCGAGCTTCATGAGCGTTGCGGCGGTGGTGCGGAGCGCGGCGGAGGCGGCGAGTGTTGCCTCCTGTCCTGCAAGTGCGGCGAACTTATTCGGTGCGCTGACGATCGGTTCGCCGGTGAGCTTTGCGATCGCCTTAGCGGCACGCTCGGCAAATTCAGGATGGGCATTCAAGCCAGTGCCAACAGCGGTGCCGCCGAGTGCAATTGCGCGGAGCTCACCCTGTGCCGCCTCAATGCGGGCGATGTCACCTGCGAGTGCTGCGGCATGCGCGCCAAACTCCTGGCCGAGGGTGAGCGGCACCGCATCCTGTAGATGGGTGCGGCCAATCTTCACGATGCCGCTCCAGGCGGCAGCCTTTGCACCGATGGCGGCGTGCAGGTGTCGCAGTGAGGGAAGGAGTGCCTTGCTGACGGCAAGTGTCGCCGCAATATGAATAGCGCTGGGGAAGGCATCGTTCGATGACTGCGAGAGGTTGACGTCATCGTTCGGATGAATCGGGCTCTTCCCGCCGCGCGTTCCGGTGGCGCGCTCGTTGGCGATCGAGGCGATCACCTCATTCACGTTCATGTTGCTCTGCGTGCCAGAGCCGGTCTGCCAGGTCGAGAGGGGGAACTCGCCGTCGGCGCCGCCACTCGTCACAACGCTCGCAGCCTCGACGATGAGCTTCGCCTTGTCGGCGGGGAGGAGTCCGAGTTCGGCATTGACGCTCGCCGCGGCGCTCTTGATGGTGGCGAGGGCGTGAATCACCTCAAGGGGCATACGGTCGTCGCCGATGGCGAAGAAGTGCAGGGAGCGAGCCGTCTGGGCGCCCCAGTGCTGATCGGCCGGAACCTCGATCTCGCCGAACGAATCGCGCTCCGTGCGAGTCTTCTTTGCGTTGGTCATTGCGGCCTCCGATACGGGCGCAGCGCGCCTCTCCTGTAAGTGTAGGATCCCACGCATGAGCATGGAGCAGGAGAGCGTGGTCCCCTTCACGGCGAGCGACGGAGTGACGCTCTTCCGACGCGTCTATGAGCCTGCAGGGGAGCCGCTCGGCGAACTCCTCCTTGGGCACGGGATCGGGGAGAACTCCAGCCGCTACGTGCAGTCGGCACGCGCCTTTGCCGCCGCCGGCTGGCGCACGACCACGTGGGATCTACGGGGCCATGGACGCTCCGAGGGGCCTCGTGGCTATGTGAAGGAGTTCCGCCGCTTCCACCTCGACCTTGCCGAACAGGTGGGCGAGCTGCAGCGCACAGGGCGGCGAGTGGTTGTTGTCTCGCACAGCCTCGGCGGCCTCATCGCCTTCGGCGCCGTCGCTGCGGGGCTCACGAAGCCCGATTACCTCGTTCTCTCTGCGCCAGCACTTGAGGCACGCATCGCAACCTGGAAGCGAGTTGTTGCGCCAATCTTGTCGCGCGTTCTCCCAATGCTGCGCATCCCGACTGGCGTCGGCAGCGACACCAGCCCAGGGCAGCGCCTCCAGAACCTCGATCCAACGGCGCCCGATTATCTCTACGCGGTCACGACGCGACTTGGCGACGAAGGCTTCCGCGCGCAAAAGGCGGCGCGTGCCGTTGTTGCAGCTGGCGGGAGCTTTCCAGTGCCGACGCTAGTGACGCAGGGTGAGGGTGACAAGCTGGTGCGGCCGGAGTGGACGAAACCGTTGGCGCAACTCGGCAACGTTGAGTACCTAACGTTGAAGGGGTTCAACCATCATCCGTTTGCAACGCTTGGGTACCAGGCTGCCGTCGACGAGATCGTGCAGCGGATCGGACGTCGCTAAGCGGGACTAGTACTCCTGCCCGAGCGCAGCGCGTGCCTTCGCCACGTCATCGACAACAAATGCGAAGGTTGCTCGCTCGCCCCATCGCCCCATAAAGAGGTGCCCG
>JBILBX010000074.1:0-4521 GCA_044353495.1 Candidatus Limnocylindrus sp.
AGCGGTCGGCAACCATCAAGTCGAAGGCCTGCACGCTCGCCTCGAGCTCGGTATAGCGGCCTGGCGGCAACATGCTCGAGGCGGTGCCGCGCTGCTGCAGCTCGCACACGTGCCAGTCCTGGCGGTTCGTCATATCCCAGAAGCCATGTGCATCGGAGAAGTCGTAGTCAGGGAGCTTGATGGTGTCGGGGTGCAGGTACCAGTCGCAGACGACGCGCGATTGACCTGGGCCGAGCGGCTCGATCATGTGCACCATAAGGTAGTCGGGGTGGAGCGAGAGGAGCAGGTTCGGCCACACGGCGAAGTACTGGATGCGCTTCGCGTCGGTTTCGGTCATCCCCTTGAGCCAAGGGCGCGAGTGCGACCCCTTGTCGAGTCCCATGGTGAGTGCCTCGCCGACGAGCGGCTGCCAGCCACCCTTCCACCAACCACGCGCCGGAATATCTTCGCCAAGGTCGTACGGCGTGAGCGCATTCAATTGCGGATGCACCCCAGGGCAGTGGTAGCACTCGGAGTAGTTCTCGACAAGGATCTTCCAGTTCGCCGCCACGTCGTACGTCTCGCGCTTGGCGAGTCGCAGTGGCGCGAAGTCAAAGCGTGCAAACACGTCGACAAGATCGTCGAGGTACGTGAGGAGCGGCTCAGCCTCTTTGTCGAGGGTGAGGAAGACGAATCCCTGCCACGTCTCGCAGCGCAGCGGCACCAGGTCATAGTCGCCAGGGTTGAAGCGCTTCAAATCTTCGGTGTGCTTCGCCTTCTGCAGCTTGCCGTCGGGGCCGTAGACCCAGGCGTGATACGGGCAGACGATCTTCTTCGCCTCGCCGCAGTCGGGCTTCCCATCGGCTGGCCCTTCAATAAGCGTTGCGCCGCGGTGGCGGCAGGCATTGATGAAGGCATGCAGCTTGTTGTCTTCGCCGCGCGAGATGATCACCTGCTCGCCAGCGAACTCCAGTAGTCGATAGGAGCCAACGTTTGGCGTCTCCTCTTCGCGGCCGACGCAACGCCACTCGTGGCGGAAGATCTCCTGCGACTCCCAGTCGAAGATCGCCTGGTCGTGGAAGGCCTGTGGGGGGAACATGTCGGCCTCGTCAAAGGGGCGACGCACGGCGGCGATGGCGGCCGGGTCGAGCGGGGCGGGGCGCTTCGCAATAATCATGCCGCTATGGTGCCACGCCGCGAGGCTATTTGAGCGGGGCGTTGAGCCGATACAGGTCTCCCGTGGGCCCGGTCACCTCAACCTCGAGGCGCCCGTCGCGATTCAAGGTTGCGCGTCCACGGCTGCCATCTGATCCAGTTAGGGTGAGCTCGCCGTAGGCCCGAATGGTGGTGCCACGCAGGGAGGGAGCAAGCTCTGTGGTGATGGTGCCGCGCCCCTCGCCCCACCAGGCGGCGAGCCCGGCGCGGTGCCCAGACTCGTCAATCGCGAATGAGAAGGTCGACGGCGCCGCCATACCAAGGCCGCGCAGCCCCACGGTGGTCCCGAGGATTCGTTCGCTGCCACGGAACTGACCGATATCGGGAAGGGTGAGATCGACCTCGGCGGCGATGCTGCGACCATCTCCAGCGCTGCGGGCGGTAATGAGTGCACCAGTTTGGCGGTCACGCTCTTCCACCCGCCGCTCTGCTGTGAACTCTGGCTGGCGATACCCCTTCCCGTAGGTGGTTGAGGCCGCAACGGCGTAGTAGGCGAAACAGGTGAGCGCCCCCGCATACTCTGGACCTCCTCGCCGCTTGACCGCCAAGAGATCACGCAACGGGAGCAAGATGCGGCTCTTTGCCGCGCGACGCGCCAGGTACTGCAGAAACGATGTCCCGTGGGTTTCGTAGGCGGCGCGTTTATCGCCAGCCGGAGAGAACGCTGGCTTAGAGACCTGTTCATCGAGTCGAATCACCATCCTCCTATCGTAGACCGAGTATGAAGGTTCGCGGCTACACTCCTCCGCATGCCTGAACGTCGCGTCACGAAAGTAGCAGCCTTTGACCTCACCTTGGCGGCAGCGCTGTGGGGTGGCATGTATGTGGTCTCTGCAGAGACGTTTGACGCAGTCCCCCCGGCAACGCTGAGCCTGCTGCGACTCGTCCTCGGTGTGGCTGCACTCGCGCTGGTTGCCGCGTTGCGCGGTGAGTCGCTCGGCTGGAGTCGCGCTCCGAAGCAGGCCGTTCTCTTTGCGGGAGTGGTGGTTGCCGCCTCGATGCTCTTGCAATTCGGCGGCACGGCACTGACCTCTGCAGTTGAGGGTTCGGTCGTCACCATGGCCACCCCTGTCTTCGTGTTGATCTTTGGTCGTCTCATCGAGGGTGTTGCCGTACCCCGCCAGGCGTGGGGCGGCATTGCACTCGCCACGGCAGGGGTCGTGGCCCTTGGGCTCCGCTCCGCCAGCCCCACCGTTGACGGTGCACCAGAAGATTCATTAGTACGTCTGGTCGGCGTCGCGATGCTGATTGGGGCGGGTGCGACGTGGGCGCTCTTCTCGAGCTATGGGCGACCCGTGGTGGCAGCGGTCGGCGCACGGAACGCGGTCACCCTCTGCGCGCTCGTTTCTATCCCGTTCCTGATCCCGTTCTCGGCGGCCGAAGTAGTGCTTGTTGGAATCAACCTTGCCGATGCGACCGCTCCGTTCACGCTGTTCGCCATCGCGTATCTCGGCATTGGCTCGACGGCGATCGGCTGGAGCAGTTGGTACCGCGGTTATGCAGCTGCACCGCCACGGCTCGCCGCCGGTGTCCTCTTTCTGCAGCCGCTCATCGCCGCCGCCCTCGGCGTTGGCGTGTTGAACGAGGCCATTGATGCTGGTCTCGCTCTCGGAGCACTCCTGCTCCTTGGCGGCGTGGCGCTGATCTCGTTTGAGTCCGCGAGCGGCACAAAGCGACGCCGCGTGCGATCGTAGGGGGAATGGACGACCTTCGACGCTATCGCGCCACCCCGCCCCCGATCACGGGGGTCGCCGCAATTACCACCAGCGACAGCGGCGAAGTCCGCAACCCAGACCCAACCGATCGCGCCGCCTGGCGCGAGTGGGTTTCGGCATCGAAGACGCGCAACTGGCTGCGCCGTGACCCTCTTCTCGATTGGCTCGAGGTGCACGGCACGAGCAAGGGTTTTGCGAAAGACGTTGGCGCCGATGCCGATCCGCCGAGCCCGTACGATCTACGCGAGCTCCTCTTTGCGCAGGGGAATCGCTTTGAAGAGCGCATCTTCGAAATCCTTGAGCCGAAGGTTGCTTCGCATCGCAAGATCTCTGATGGCTGGCAGGCGACGCGCACGCTGGCCGCCGCCGAGGCAACCTTCGCCGCCATGCGCGAGGGGGTTGAGCTGATCGAGCAGGCGGTGGTGCGAAATCCTGAAGACCGAACCTACGGTGCAATTGACCTGCTCGTGCGCAGCGATGCGCTGGAGCGACTGATCCCTGGCGTGATCGACCCGAGCGAGGCGGCGGTTCCCGCGCCGGCACTGGCTCCTGATGGTGGCGATGCGCCGCCGTGGCACTACGTGGTGGTTGATGTGAAGTTCTCAACGCTCGATCTCTCGGTGAGCGGATACGCGGGCAGTTCGCACCGACACTATGCCGGCCAAGTGCTCGTCTACACCGCCGCCATTGCACGCTTGCAGGGCTACTGCCCGGCGGAGGCGTATCTGCTCGGTCGCACCTGGATGAGCAGCAAGGGGCGGGGGAGTGGCGCACTGGAGCGTCTGGCCCGTGTGCCCGTTGAGCGCGAGAGCACGCGTGATGACGAGATCCCGCTCACCGTTGAGGTGGGCCGCGCGCTGGAGTGGATCCGCACCGTGCGCCGCGACGGCGCCGCCTGGGATGCGCTGCCGCGACCAACGCGACCGGAGCTCTACCCGAACATGAACGCCGACCAAGACCAGCCATGGAGCGAGGCGAAGCGCAAGATCGCTCGCGAGATCGGCGAGCTCACCTACCTTCCAGGCGTTGGCCCCGACCTTCGTGACGCGGCCATCGCCGCCGGCATCAAGCGCCGCGACGAGCCGGGGCTCTCGCCTGATCGTCTCGGTGTGACGGGTGACGCTCGACCGCGACGACTCGCCGCCGTGCTCGCAGCCAACTACGTGCCCGCATCCGCCGCCGCAAACGAGAAGGTGCTCCCGGATCGCATTGAACTCCGTAACGACGAGCATTGGCGTACGCCTGCCCGCATTGAGTTCCACGTCGACTTTGAGAACTCGGGGAACCTCAATGACGACTTCACAGCACTACCAAACGTTGGTGGCGCGGCGTGCATCTTCCAGATCGGCTGCCTCGTGTCGGTGGATGGTCGCGAGCCAACTGCGGCGGAGATCGCTGCGGCGACTACTGCCGGTGCGAACGTGGGCGAGCGGCTCTTCACGCCGCGCACCGAAGACGCATCGTGGTTCCCCGCCTTTGGGCAATGGACCGGTGACCGGCTCAACGCCGCATCGGAGCGTGCAGTGCTTGACGCATGGGTGGCGTTCATGGATGCGTGGCGCAGTTCGCTCAACATCACCTGGGATGCGACGCGAATCGTGCACTGGTCACC
>JBILBX010000075.1:0-4493 GCA_044353495.1 Candidatus Limnocylindrus sp.
AGGCGTGTCGCGCGCTGCGCGCCGAAGGGATCCGCACGATTCTCGTGAACTCCAATCCGGCGACGATCATGACCGACCCGTCGGTCGCCGATGTTGTGTACCTCGAGCCACTCACCGTTGAGGTGATTGAGCGCATCATTGAACGCGAGAAGCCTGAGGGGCTGCTCGCTGGGCTCGGCGGGCAGACGGCACTCAACATGGCGGTGGCGCTCGATGATGCGGGCGTCTTCAAGCGGCATCCGATTCGCCTCCTCGGCACGCCGCTCTCTGCGATCAAGATGGCGGAGGATCGCGAACTCTTCCGCGAGATGTGCGATCGCATCGGGCAGCCCACGGCACCGAGCGCCATGGTGCAAGGGTCAAACGACGACGAGCGCATGCAGGCTGCAAGGGAGGCGCTCGCGCAGATCGGCCTCCCCGCGATCATTCGCCCCGCCTTCACGCTCGGTGGCACGGGCGGCGGCATCGTTGCCACCGAAGAGGAGTACTGGGAGCGCGTGCAGAGCGGCCTGCGCGCCAGTCCGATTCGCCAGGTGATGATCGAGCGCTGCCTCGTTGGCTGGCAGGAGATCGAATACGAAGTGATGCGCGACGCCGAGGACACCTGCATTGCGGTTTGCTCCATGGAGAACGTGGATCCGCTCGGCGTGCACACGGGCGACAGCATCGTGGTCGCCCCCGTGCAGACCCTGCCCGACCCGGTGCACCAGCGCCTACGTACCGCCTCGCTCGACATCATTCGCGCTCTCGGCGTGGAGGGGGGCTGCAACGTGCAGTTGGCCCTTTCGCCCGACTACACCGAGTACGTGGTGATCGAGGTGAACCCGCGCGTCAGCCGCAGCTCAGCCCTCGCCAGTAAGGCGACCGGCTATCCGATCGCGCGTGTCGCCGCGCAGATTGCCATCGGCCGCACGCTGCGCGAGATCCCGAACGCCGTCACGCGCACCACCGTCGCCGCCTTCGAGCCCGCCCTCGACTACATCGTGGTGAAGCTGCCGCGCTTCCCATTCGATAAGTTCCCTGGCGCCGATCGCTTGCTCGGCAGTCAGATGAAGGCAACCGGTGAGGTGATGTCGATCGATCGCACCTTTGGCGCCGCACTGAATAAAGCCCTGCGTTCGATGGAGCAGTCGGGGAGCGGCCCAACGGCCGAAGAGGTGTCGTGGGAGGCGGAGCTCGCGCCGATCATTGCGAGCAACGATGCCGCAGCACTGCGCCACTTCTTGCGGCCATCTGACTCACGACTCTGGCGACTCTTTGCGGCAATGCGTCGAGGAGTGAGCGCCGACCAGATCCACACCGCGACGGGGATCACGCGCTGGTTCCTTGCGGAGTTTGAGCGCCTCATCGCCATTGAGCATCGGGTGCGCGAGGCGGGGCAGACGTTGATTGGCCCAGACCCTTCATCGGTCTCTCTGCTCGCCACGGCGAAACGTTCTGCGATCGGCGACCGCGACCTTGCGCTGATGAGCGGTGTGTCGGAGCCGCGTATTGCGCAGCGGCGTTCACAACTCGGCCTCACGCCGGGGTACGCGATGGTTGATACCTGTGCCGCGGAATTCGCCGCCGCCACGCCCTACTTCTATTCCACGTACGCCGCGGCCGGCTCACCACCAGAGGCGCCGCCGGTGCCGCGACAGGCGGCGATGGTCATCGGCTCTGGGCCGGTGCGCATTGGCCAGGGGATTGAGTTTGACTACTGCGCCGTGCGTGCGGCGGAACGCCTGACGGAGCGGGGCTGGTCGGCGGTGATGGTGAACAGCAATCCCGAAACGGTCTCGACCGACTTTGATGCGTCAACGCGCCTCTACTTCGAACCGCTTGATGCCGAATCGATCATGGAGATCGTTCGTGCCGAATCGCCCGAGGGAGAGGCAACGCTCCCAGCGTTTGTGCAGTTCGGCGGCCAGACGCCACTCAATCTTGCGGCGCCGCTCGCTGCGGCGGGTGTCCCGCTCCTCGGAGCCTCACTCGAGGCGATCGACGAGACCGAGGATCGCGTGCGATTTGCGGCGCTCTTGGATCGTCTCGGCATCTTGCAGCCCGAGGGCGGCCTGGCGCGCAGTCGTCAAGAGGCGATCGACCTGGTGGAGCGCATCGGCTATCCGGTGATCGTGCGACCTTCGTATGTGATCGGCGGCCTCGCCATTGACTTCGCCTACTCGCGTCCAGATCTTGAGCGTCAGCTCAACCGCATCGGCGAGATCGGCGAAGGTCGACCGTTGCGCATTGATCGCTTCCTTGAGGGGATCGAGATCGACATCGACGCGGTCACCGACGGTGAGACGGTGCTGATCCCTGGCCTCTTAGAGCACGTCGAACTCGCCGGCGTGCACTCGGGCGACTCGATTGCCGTGTATCCACCGCAACGACTCCCGGCGGCAAAGCAAGAAGATCTGGCGGAAATCTTCATGCGCCTCGTGCGCGAGATCGGCGTGCGCGGTCTCGTCAACGCGCAGTTCATCGTGCGCGATGAGGAGATCTACCTGATTGAGGTGAACCCGCGCGCAAGCAGAACGGTGCCGTTCATGAGCAAGGTGACGGGGATCCCGATGGTGCCGCTCGCCGTTGACATCGCACTCGGTGACACGTTGTCATCAAAGGGGTACGGATCAGGAATCGCCTCAGCACCAACCGGTGTGGCGGTGAAGGCGCCAGCGTTTAGCACTGCAAAGCTGCGCGGCGTTGACCCAACGCTCGGGCCATTCATGCAGTCGACGGGCGAGGTGATCGGCCTCGGCCTGACAGCAGAGGAGGCGCTCGGTAAGGCGCTGATTGCAGCGAACCTGCTGCCACCGCCGCCGCGCGACCCGCAGCGCATCGCCCTCTTGAGCATCGCCGACCGCGACAAGCACCTCGTCGCGCGCCTCGCCACGCCACTCCTCGCCGCCGGCTACGAGCTAGTCGCCACGCCCGGCACGCGCAGCGCCTTGGCGGCCCTCGGCATCACGGCGGGCACGGCACACCCGCTCGGTGACCAGGGGCGTGATGGGGCGCCTGGCATTGCCGATCTGATCCGCTCGGGTGTCGTCGCCTTGGTCGTCAACACGCCGTCGATGGCAACAGGGGCGCTGCGCGACGCGCTCGAGATCCGCCTCGCCGCAGTGGAGTACGGCGTGCTCTGCCTTACGGCGATGGAGACCGCCGTGGCTTCGGCGGAGGCGCTCTCGGTGCGGGCAAGCATGTCGGGCGTATCGCTCAACCCGATCGGCGTGCACGGGCTACGATAGGCGCATGGAACTGACCTACGCCCCTGGCGCCTGCAACATTGGAGCCGATGAGATCGCGCGCCGCCGCAAGGCCGCTGTCGCCGGCCTTGTCGCCAGTATCGGCCTTGCCGTTGCGCTGATCGCGTTCGGTTCAGCCCCCGGTGACTTCGCGCGCCTTCTTGTTGCGCTGCCGCTGACAGGCGCAGCGATCGGCTGGATTCAGGCACGTCGACGCTTCTGCATGGCGTATGGCCTGGCGGGAACCTTCAACCTCGGCAAGATCGGCGAGATGAGTCGCGTCAGCGACCAGGCTGCACTCGCAGCTGATCGTCGGACCGCACTCGTCATTGCAGCGCAGGGCCTCGCGATCGGCGTTGGTGGCGCGCTCCTCTTCTTGATTCTGCCATTCGCCATCCAGATCTAGGATGACGACGCGCACGGCGACGCCGCCGCTGCCGATTCGCGAACATCGGCTCGCCAATGGTTTGCGCCTCTTCCTCATTGTTGACCGCACGGCGCCAGTTGCCGCCGTCAACATTTGGTATCACGTCGGATCAAAAGACGAACGTGCTGGGCGCACCGGATTCGCGCACCTCTTTGAACACCTCATGTTCCAAGGCTCAGAGAACGTCACCAAGGCGGAGCACCTCACCCTCGTTGAGTCTATCGGCGGAGAGGGGAACGCCACCACTTGGCTCGACCGGACAAACTACTTCGCCACCGTGCCAGCGGAGTGGGCGGAGCTGATCTTGTGGATGGAGGCCGACCGACTCGGCACACTCTTGTCGGCGCTTGACCAGGCGAACCTCGACAACCAGCGCGACGTGGTGAAGAACGAGAAGCGCTCTAGTTACGACAATCAGCCGTACGGTAGCGCCTACATTGAACTCTTCGCCCTCGCCTATCCGAAGGGGCACCCGTACCATCACCCCACGATCGGCTCGATGGAAGACCTGGATGCCGCCTCACTCGAAGATGTGCGCAGCTTCTTCACCACCTGGTACGCACCGAACAACGCCGTGCTCACCGTTGTGGGCGACATTGATGAAGAGGAGATCATCGCCGCCGTGGAGCGACACTTCGGAGCGATCCCTGCTAACCCTGCACTTCCAGCGCACCCCGACCTGACGCTGAGCGCGCCGCTCGGCGGTGAGATCCGCAAGACGATCCACGACAAGGTTCCTGAGGCGCGCGTGCACTTCGCCTTCCGCGCCCCAGTGCTGAGCGCACCACTGATCCCAGCAATTGAGATCGCCACACAGATCCTTGCCGGCGGGAAGGGGA
>JBILBX010000076.1:0-4442 GCA_044353495.1 Candidatus Limnocylindrus sp.
CGGGTTGATGGATCGAACGGGGGAGTTTCATGACCGGACTCTGGTACGTCCTCGGTTTCGCAGTCGCAGGCGCCTCCTTTGTTTTCCTTACCATCGGCCTCGCCTGGCTCATCTCCCACCGCACGCGTGGCAGCCGCGGCAAGCAGGTTCCCTACGAGTCGGGCATCGACACGTACGGCGACACCCACGGACGCTTTGGCCTCTCCTTCTATTTGTACGCACTCCTCTTCGTCGCCTTCGACGTTGAGATCGTGTTCATCTACATCTGGGCACTGAACTTCAAGGTGCTCTTGTTCGACGGGCTCATCTCCATGGCGATCTTCATCGGCGTGTTGCTCGTTGGACTCGCCTACGCATGGCGTAAGGGGGTCTTGGCATGGCGGTAACCCGCGATCCGAAGTTCAGCAATCTGCCTGAGGTTCAGCCAGACGGCAGCATTCAGTCGCCCGCCACCGTCGGCAACACGCTGTGGAGCACCGACGACCCACGCGCGTACGGCGGACTTCCGCTTGAGGCACACCCGAACCTAGAGCTCGCGCGATACGACGCAACGGGCGACGGCCGAGTTGATGATGCGCGCTGGGGCGGCGCACTCTCCGCCATTCCAACAAAGGCCGACGTGGTGCTCGACTTGATTCGCGCCAACAGCCTCTGGCCACTGCTCTCTGGTCTCGCCTGCTGCGCCATTGAGATGATGTCGACGGCAACGCCAAAGAACGACATTGACCGCTGGGGCATGTTCCCCTTCCGCGCCAGCCCACGTCAGGCCGACGTGTTGATCGTTGCCGGAACACTCACCACGAAAATGGCTGAGCCACTGATTCGCTTGTGGGAGCAGATGCCTGAACCGAAGTGGGTCGTTGCGATGGGTGACTGCACCTGCTCTGGAGGACGCTACAAGCGCAGCTACTCCGTGGTGCAAGGAATCGATCGCGTCATGCCTGTTGACGTGTACATCCCCGGGTGCCCACCGCGACCAGAGGGACTGATTTACGGAATGATGAAGTTGCAGCAGTTGGTAAAGGATCGACGCGGCCACTGGCCAGAGCGCGCGATCGGCCCAACTGTTCCGAAGGGGATCTAAATGGATCGCCGTCTCGCCGCGCTGCTGCAAGAGAAGTTTGGCGAGCGACTCCTTACACCTGTGCGCCAGCGATACGACGAGAGCGAAATTCGCGTAGCGCTCACCGATGCAACCGACACGCTGCGCACACTGCACGACGACCCGTCGCTGCGATTTGAAATGCTGATTGACCTGTGTGGTGTTGACACCGGCGAAGAGATGCAGGTTGTCTATCACCTCTCTTCATCAACGAGCGGCGATTGGCTGCGCGTGATCGTTCCAGGCCTTGATCGAATTGCACCACGCATCGCGTCGGCAACATTCATGTGGCCAGGTGCCGAGTGGATGGAGCGTGAGGCCTACGACATGTTCGGCATCATCTTCGAAGGGAATCGCGATCTGCGCCGCATCTACATGCCAGACGATTACCGCAGCTTCCCGCTGCGCAAAGATTTCTATCTCGCCGATGACGCATCACGCTCACCAGCTGCTGGCGTGCGCAACATGGAGCGCGCTGGAACACCGGCTGATGCAACCGCGGCAACAGTGCTGCGCAAGAGCCCAGGGGTATAGCGATGACTCAGCAGATGCGCCCATCGCTCGACGATCCACGCGTCGCGATCCCTGCCGACTCAACGTGGTACGAACCGGCACCAACTCCACAAACGGAGCGACAGGCGGAGTTCCTCACGTTGCGCGAAGGCGAGATGTTCGTGAACATGGGACCACAGCACCCATCAACACACGGCGTGCTTCGCGTGATCATCAAGGTGAATGGCGAGAAGGTTGTCGACCTTGATCCAGTGCTCGGCTATCTGCACCGTGGCGTGGAGAAGCTCTGCGAGAACGCCGACTATCACCAGGCGATCTGCTACACCGACCCACTCGAATATGTGAGCTCGCTCTTCTGCGAAGCGGCACCAGTTGCCGCCTTTGAGAAGTTGATGGATGTCGATGTGCCGCGCCGTGCGCAGTACATCCGCGTTCTCACGATGGAGCTCAACCGCATCGCGAGCCACACCCTCTTCCAAGGATGGATGGCGCTCGACCTCGGCGGCATCACTCCAATCCTTTGGGCGTTCATTGAGCGCGACGAGATCGTCGACATGCTCGCCGCCCTCACCGGCCAGAAGCTCCTCTACAACTACTACCGAATCGGCGGCGTGAACGGCGACCTGAACCATGAGTTCATGAGCCGCCTCGGGACCTGGATGAGCCGCGCCGCAGCCCAGATTGACTCCAACCTGGCCCTGATCAACGAGAACGAGATCTTCGTGCGCCGCACCCGCGGCCTCGGCGTTCTCGATGCAAAGACGGCGCTCAAGATGGGCGTCACTGGGCCAAATCTGCGCGCGAGCGGCGTGCCGTTCGACCTGCGCCGCGACCGCCCATATCTCGTCTACCCAGAGCTGGAGTTCGACGTACCGACCCGCGACGAGGGCGACTCGCTGGCCCGCTACCTGGTGCGCATGGACGAGATCAAGCAGTCGATCCGCATCATCGACCAGGTCCTTCACGAGATGCCCGATGGTCCAGTGATGGCGAAGCTGCCGCGCCTTCTTCGTCCGCGACCAGGCCGCGCATTTGGCGCCGTTGAGGGGCCGCGCGGCGTCTATGGCACCTACGCCATTAGCGACGGCACCGATCAGCCGTTCCGCATGCGCATTCACGACCCATCATTTGTGCACCTGCAACTTGTTGGGCCACTCACCAAGGGGAACCTCATCGCCGACACCATGGCGGTGATGGCAAGCCTTGACCCAGTCATGGGCGGAGTCGACAAGTGAGCGGCGCATCGATGACGTGGAACCGCCTGACGCCAGCCGGTCGCGCACTTGCGGTGCTGCTCCCCGTTCTCGCTATTGGCGGCGCGCTGACCACGCTCCTCCTCGCCACATTCGGCGGCGCCATCGCTGCAACGATCGGCGCGAACCTACCAATCGTGCGCTTCCTCGTTGCCGCCGTTGTCACTTTCCTCATCTCAGTGCCCGTCGCATTCCTTTTGATCTACATGGAGATGAAGATCATCGCGCTCATGAACCTGCGCATCGGACCCGATCGCATCGGACCAGCGGGCGCAGTGATGAGCGTGGTGCACGGCCTCAAGGTACTCATGAAGGAGGACTACACGCCACCGAGCGTTGACGTGCCAGTCTTCACGCTTGCACCAGTCGTTGTCTATCTCGCAAGCTTCATGACCCTGTTGGTAATTCCATTTGCACCAGAGCTCACGAGCATGGGCTTCGAGCTCGGACTCCTCTACTTCTTCGCGATCGGCGGACTCAGCGTTGTTGGCTTGATGATGGCCGGCTGGTCGTCGTTCAACAAGTACTCGCTACTCGGCGGCATTCGCGCCGCAGCACAAGCGATCAGCTATGAGATTCCACTGACGCTCTCCGTGGTGGGCATCGTGATCCTTACCGGCACGCTCTCACTGCCGAAGATTGTCGCTGCACAAGATGGTTCGTTCCTTGACTGGTTCATCTTCCGCCAGCCACTTGCGGCGATCATCTTCTTTATCGCAATCACCGCCGAGGCGAACCGCACCCCGTTCGACAACGCCGAGGCCGACCAAGAGATCGTTGCCGGGTTCGCCACCGAGTATTCAGGCATGCGCTTCGGATTCTTCTTCTTCGCGGAGTACGTCAACGTCTTCATCGTTTCGGCACTCTTTAGCGCTGTCTTCCTCGGTGGGTCAAATCCGCCGATCCACATCGATCTGAATCCGCAGATCCTGATTGACTTGAGTGCGCTCGGAATCGGGTTGCCACTCATTGCAGGTCTCGCGCCAGTTGTGGGCACGCTGCTCTTCGCGACGCCGATCTGGTTCGCAAGTTCGCGCATCAAGGGTTGGCAGGCACTCGTTGCCGGATTCCTGATCTTTGGTGGCGTGTCGACTGCAGCGGTCGGCATCTGGGCCTTTGTGATGCTTCCGCCTGTCGCCAGCCTTATCTGGTTCCTGATCAAGACCTTCTCGCTCGTCTTCATCTTTGTTTGGATGCGCGGCACACTGCCACGCGCACGCATTGACCAGCTGATGGGCTTCGCGTGGAAGTGGCTTCTGCCAGCATCACTACTGAACATTTTTGCAACGGCGTTTGCCGTGCTGATTGCGGGGAGCTAACCATGCCAAAGATTCCTGGTACCGGACTGCTTTCGGGGATGCGCCTCACGCTGACGCGATTCTTCCAGCCGAAGCGCACAGTGATGTACCCAGAGGTGAAGCCAGACATCGCACCGCGCAATCGCGGGCGACTCGAGCTGGTCACCGACGAGCACGGCACGCTGAAGTGCGAAACCTGTTTCCAGTGCGCGCAGGCATGCCCAATCGAGTGCATTGACATGGGTGGCACCGACACCAAGGGGCGCTTCGCCGTGC